>JAPOPA010000316.1 GCA_026713145.1 Chloroflexota bacterium | reverse complement strand
ATCATTACATATAACATATCATACATACCCTACATCCCCAAACACACCACCCACCAACATACCATCCCCCCCACCATCCTCCCCTTCTCCCTTTTTTTGCCCCCCCCCCCGCGCTGTCTGCTCTCGCTGCCTGCGGCGGAGAGTCGTCCGAGCCGACGCCCGCACCTTCGCTCTCCACCCCGACCGCCGAGGCCGACCCGGACCCGACTCAGACCTCCGTGCCGACTGTGTCGCAGGAAGACATTGAGAAGGCCGTCGAGCAGGCGATCGAGGAAGGGGGCGCGGAAGTCACCGTTGACGATGTGGTGAATGTACTCGGAGATGACTCCGATTCGATAAGGGAGTCTGCAGAAGACATACTTGCCGAGTCCCTGGCGGCCCTTGAAGCCGCCTCCGACGGCGAGTCGGAGGAAGAGGACGAATCGGACCCCGATGTGCTCTTTCGGTTCATGTCCGCCGTCAACACCCTCTACGCCGGACAGAACGAGGAGTCGATCCCGGCATTCGACCTGATCCTTCGCATACACCCTGAAATGCCGAGAGCCTACTACTACCGAGGCGTGGCGTTCTACCGTTCCGAACAGATCGAACTGGCGAAAGCCGATTTCGAGAAGTCGCTGGAGCTCGACCCCGATTCAGGCGACACCTACCTCCAACGTGGTCTGCTCCGGCTCGACGAGGGAGATGAGCAGGCCGCCCTCGACGACTTCAACACAGCCATACGACTCGCCCCTTGGCTGGCCGACGCCTACCGCAACCGCGGCGCGCTCCTCATTAACAACGGCCAAGCGGCTCCCGGCAGGGCCGACCTCGAACGCGCTCTGGAAATTTACCTCTTTGAACGGAGCGAGGAACGGATTGAGGAGGTACGCGAACTCCTCGATAACCCGCCGGCGGGCCCGATCGAGATGTTCAAGGCCACCGACATTCTGCCGAGGTTGCCCTGAGGCAACTGCCTATAGTCTCTCCACCGCCGGGAGCTTGCACCGTGAGGTGTCCGACCGGCGACCCGTTCTCCGCTCGACCATCGCCACACTCTCCACTGACGAGCAGAGAGTCACGTCACAGCTATTCTGGGTGTGACGGAGTCGAAGAATCTCCGGTGTCCCTCCGACGGCAATGCCAATGACAAGAGCCTTTAAACCGCTCGCTACTTTGCCGAGACAAACTGAAGTCGAGAGTATACCGGCCTTGTAGGAAAGGACTCTGGATTCCTCGCCGCGCTCGAAGTGACAGAGGGGCGGGCGCCGGATACCGGCAGCGGGCCCGACTCAACCGCCCCTTCAGTTCCCGCCACCGGAGAGACACGGAGAGGAATGTGCCGTCACCTGCTCCAGCCACCCCGTCCCGCGCATGTGCCGGTAGAGGTGAATGAGGCCCTGCTGCCGACGGGCCCCCCTCGTTTCGACCCCCGAGGGGAGCAACCGCTTCATCTCCCTCGTGATCTCGTTGTCGGCCAGTCCCGGCATTTTTCGGAAGAGCTCCATGCTCCACGAACGCAGCTCGCGGTCTCGTGTAATTCCGCCCCACGTGTACATGAACGGGAGAACGACGTTCACTGCAATCTCTCGCGCCCGGCTCTCCCCGATGAATGGAGGCACGCTGAGCAGGTCGATAACCGGACGGTGGGTCCCTCGTCGCACCGTCCTCGCCAGGACGGATACGAGACCCTCATCAAGGGCTCGGTCGATGAGGACTGCCGCCCCCTCGATGCGTCGCAGCGGGTGATTGGTCGGCCTTACGCGAAAGACCTTCCACGGCTCGTCGATCTTCTCAACCACTGGAAGTCCCTTGAGCACGGCGCGAAATCTCTCCTCGTCCGCCTGCGATGCCGAGGACATCAGGCCCGACGCCGAAACCAGCATCGCTTGAATGGCCAGGAGCCGTGTCGCGTGAGGCTCGGAGCGCAAAGCGCGCAGCCGGGCTATCGGTACTCTGTGAGCCAGAGCGACGAACGGCCTCCGGTTTTCCGAGTACCCCAGGGCGTCCATGATTCCGGCATAGAGGACTTGCTCCGCGTCTCCCGTCTCAAGTTCCATGCGGTATCCGTCCGCCTTCGACCGAAACCTGTCGTCGCCCGCACGGTCTACCCTTGCTTGCAGGGCGGAAACGGTAAGTTCGGCTTCCGTACTCCTCTTGGGCTCCGGCTCGGCTTCCACATGCCGGGAAGCTACGCCAATAGCAGCTACCGGCGCCTCCGCGCGGGACTCCAGAGTCGTTGTCGCACGGCCATTGGGCCTGAGCACCACGTGGAGCACGACGCTGTTGTAGTTCGAGTCGACGTGGTGGCCGTGCGCGCTCCATCCTCCCTCGGTGACGTGCACCTCGACATCCCCGACTACGATGTCTCCCGACTCGGTGCTCAGCACGCAGTCCCGAAAATCGGGACCTGCCGAGCTGCTTCGTCGTCCGGGATACAGTACCTTGAGTCGCCTTCCGTCCTGCGTCACGAGCCCGGAGGCAAGCCGGTCGGCGTTCTGCCACAGCCGGACAACCGCCTCTTCGGGTCCGAGTCGCGGCTCACCGACCATACCCGGTTGCAGGACCGACCTTTCTCGGTATGTAGGACTGTAGACAGTCGCCACGCTTGTCCTCCCTTGCGGGATTGTAGCACGATTATGCCATTTTCCTCTGCCCCAAGGGTACTCAAGAATGGTAAAGCGTTCCTCTTATCTCGGGCCAATGAGAACCGCTTGACCGTCCCGTACGTAGTATAGAGTACCCCCCTTTTCCAGAGGCGGAGTCCGGTCAAGGTGATGGGTGTGGAGGAAGCCGGCCACCGCCCTTTTTCATTCGTGGCGATCTTTGCCGGAGTATGAGCGACCGTCCGGTCGGCAACGCAACGCATTCATCGCCCGGATGTCGGGAAACGGAGACGCGGTCCAGGGCCGCGGGCCTTAGCCCCCTTGAGGGAGAGAAGACGCAGCCTCTGCGGTACCGGCGATAGGGAGCCCGGGTTCAGCGGAAGCCCGCGAAGCGTCCGGTCCTGGCCTGCCCCGGTTGCCGAATGCCGTCGGCGCGGTGACGGCTCGAAAGGCCTTCAGTCGGGAAAGTACGTTGATGGGTGCTGGTAGGATCTACCCGCGGCTCATGCGGAACCGGCGATTGAAGCGCTCCACGCGCCCCTCCGTGTCCACGATGCGCTGCTCACCCGTGAAGAACGGGTGGCACTCTTTGCAGATCTCCACGTGCAGCTCCGGCTTGGTCGATCCCGTCGTGTACGACTTGCCGCAGGAGCAGGTGACGATTGCGTTGGGATAATAGGTGGGATGAATATCGGTCTTCATATTGTCGTATTCCTCAGCTTGCGGGATAGACGCTCGCCCGCTTCTTGTCGCGTCTGGCCTGCTCGAACTTGACCGTGCCGTCGACGAGCGCGTACAGCGTGTGGTCACGTCCGACGCCCACGTTGCTGCCCGCCTCGATCTTCGTGCCGCGCTGACGAACAATGATGCTGCCCGCACTCACGAACTCGGTGTCGTATCGCTTCACGCCCAGGCGTTGTCCCTGGCTGTCCCTGCCGTTTCGCGTGCTGCCGCCGCCCTTCTTATGCGCCATCCTTCTTCTCCTTCACTTCGTCCGTGTCGACCGGCTCGGCAACTGAGGTTGACTCATCGTCATCCTCATCATTGGAGTCTGTCGTCGCAACGTCGCTGTCCGATTGCTCGTCTTCGGCCACCGGTGCGTCGCCTTCAGGCTCAACCGGCGATTCTTCCGCGATGTCGTCTTCGGCCTCTTCCTCAACCCCTTCGACATCGACTGCGGCTTCGCCCTCAACGATGTCGACCGTCTCCTCCACCTCGTCGGGTGACTCTGCCTGCTCCTCGACCTTGTCGAGGGATTCTCCGTCCATCGAGATGTCTATAATCCGCAGGTCGGTGTAGTGCTGCCGGTGCCCCTTTTTTCGCCGGTATCGGACTTTCGATTTGTACTTGAAGACGGTGATCTTCCGGCCTCGTCCCCTGGATGTCACCTGAGCGCGGACCTGCGCCCCCGAGACAACCGGCGTGCCGACCGTGACATCGCCGTCTCTTGAGACCATCAAGACGTCGTCTATGTTCACGATCTCGCCGGTGTAGACCGGCAGCGACTCCACTCGAATGTTGTCCCCGGCCTTAACGCGGTACTGCTTGCTGCCCGTTTGGACAATCGCATACGTATTCAATGGTTCACGTACTCCACTCACAAAGACAGGGGCGTCTGGCTATGAGCGCGCCCCGACGAATGAGTATATCACAGGGTACAATTGGCGGTCACGACACGAGGGAGTCAGCACGAAACCCTTCGGATTCGGCGCTCCCCCTACGGATGAGAGTAAAGCAACGAACGCCGACTAGTGCGACTGAGCAAATTCGAATCGAAGCCGCCGAAAGAAGTTTCACGGGGAAAGTGCAGCTTTCCCTTGCTGGACTCCGCGGAATTGCGACTTACGTCGCAGCCTTTCACCGCTGCTGAGTCAACTACCGACGACTGCACCGCAAGCCCGACGAGACTTGCAATGATGAGTCCCCGGACCCGTGTAATCGACCCTGTGGCCTAGCTCTCTTCTTCGATCCCTGACGAACGCAGCTTATCGGCCTCGGCCGCGCTCAGGATGCGAAACACGGAAGTATCGGGGTCCTCGTCGGCCACGCCGCGGACTGCGGGACGCCCGTTCTTCAGCATCACCAGTTTGGGGTCGCGAATCACGACGTTCTTCCGGAGCTTGAACGAGTATGCGGTGAGTTCGGCCATAACAATCTCCATTGCGCAAGATGTACTTTGTTGCTTCCCGGCTTGCCCGGGAGATCGCGACGAGGACATGCGTTGTCAGTGGTGTCCTGACGCCAGCGCTGTCGCTGGGGATTCCCCTTTCGCCGACCAGCTAAAACATACCTGTAACAGACCGTGTTGTCAATACACGTTTCACCTCAAACGACGAAAACCGCTGTCGAGACCGGCCATGCCGGAAGTCATTCGCGGAAAGGCGTCACCGTACTGCCGTGCACTGGACGAAGTCACTCGTTCATGAGAAGGTACGCGAACGAGTTCATCGTGTGACGGGCCGAGGCCGGATCCGAAAGCGGCTCCCGCAAGCGAATCATTAAGGAGCAGTTGAGTGTCCACGCGAAAGCACAGAGTAGCAATGATCGGCGTCGGACGAATGGGCACCAATCACGCCCGTGGATATGAGCTGCACCCGAGGTGCGAGCTGGTCGCCGCCGCCGATCCCGACCCGCGCAACCTCGATCTCTTCCGGGAGCGCTTCGGCATCTCCACCGTCTACAAAGACTACCGGGACATGTTGGCCAAGGAGGAGATCGACATCGCCGCGCCCGTCCTCCCCGTCAGCGTGAATCCCGAGGTCGTCATCGCCTGCGCGGAGGCCGGCGTCCGCGCAATCTTCAGCGAGAAGCCGATTGCCGCCAGCCTTGAGGAAGCCGACCGGATGGTCGAGGCCTGCAGGTCACGCGGCATACCCTTCGCCTCCGGGGACGCGTGGCGAAACCTGCCGCAATTCTGGCAGTTCAGAAACATGATTGACCGCGGCGAGGTCGGCGAGGTCCGCAGCATTAACGTCTACCACCCTCACGACGAGATTTCCGGCGGCGGTTGCCAGAGCCTCGGCGTCATGCGGCTCATGGCAGGGGACGCCGACGTCGATTGGGTCGTCGGCTGGGTCAAGGACGACCCCTTCGACGATGGCGACCAGGGCATGGGCGGAGTCGTCCGTTTCAAAAACGGCATCGAGGCCTTCATCCACATGAACGCCGTCGGCAAGTTCGGCATCGAGGTAAATACCAGCAGCGCCGTCTTCTTCAGCGACTGGAAGACCTTTCGGCTGTGGCCTCTGCCCGACGACGCGCCCTACGCCACCGTCTGGCCTGACAACGAAGTGCCAGGAATCTTCGAGGCTGCCGCCAATTCTGCCGACCCCTACGGCGAGGACGGTCGCAGGCTGCCGCAATTCCGTCAGCGTTCCAGCATCAACGCGATCGTCGAGGCGCTGGAGGAGGGACGGGAGCCTTGGACGAGCGGCGACAACATGCGAAAGGCCCTCGAAATCGGCATCGCCTTACGTGAGTCGCACCGCCGCGGCCACGTCCCTGTCAAACTACCCATTGAGAACCGCAGCCTCCGCATCCTTCCGCGTCCCGGTCGCTGGCTCAATAAACGGGAAGTCTACGGCGACGAGTGGTACGAGGACGCAATGTCTGCACACCAACGTCCTTGACGATTCACCATGAATGTAGGGGGAATTCGCCCCTCATGGTATGTCGATGATCGCCCGCTTGTGGACCGCCTTGCCGATGAACTTGTCACCCTCGTGAGCTTCGATGACATACGTGAGCCTGCTTCCGTCCACCTCCGTGAGTTCTGCTGTCACGGTCACCCGTCCGCCGATGGGCGTCGGTGCAATGTGCCGCATCTCATCGACTCCGTACCCCACGGTCGTCTTGCCCTCGGGCAGCAAGTGGTCGGTGCTGTGAATGCTCGACCACTCCATCAGGGCCAGCAGCGACGGGGTCGATAGCACCTCCGCCCCTGGCTTCCCCATGCGGTTAATTGTCTGCTCCTCTTTCACCGTGTCTTCGAGCTCGTGACGCAGACCCGGCCTGATTTCATCCATTCCCATCTTCTCGTTGCTCCTGTTGCGATTTCCCGACTATTCTGATGAACCACATGTAAACCACTCTCCCGTTAGCGGGAGAGAGCCTGCCCCGTACCCCGTTCCGGCGACTGGGGGGGGGGGGAAAGGGCACCCTTT
>JAPOPA010000217.1 GCA_026713145.1 Chloroflexota bacterium | reverse complement strand
CCGATCCGTGCGCGCGTCATCGCCACGTAGAAGAGACGCCGCTCCTCCGCAAACGGGTACCCTCCCCCGGAAGCCGGCGGTAGCACGAGCTCCAGCAGGGGATCGTCCTCGACCTTGGAAGGGAAGCCCCAGCGACCGTCCTTGAGGTCTAGCACGACTAGGTAATCCGATTCGCGCCCCTTCGCCCTGTGAACAGTGCTGAACTCGTCCGATGGTGTCTTACCTTGAAGCGCCTTCTCGCTCGACTTGTAGCGCCCTAGCACCAAGACGGAGTGCCCATTGACTGGTGCAGATGTCTGAATGTCCTCCCGGGCGCGCTGGAGGCCGGCGGCGGGATCCTCGTAAATGACGGTGATACCCCTGTCGACGGTGACGCTCGCGGATGTCAGCGTCCTTTTCCACTGCTCTGGATTGCTGAGCACGAACTCGGTCGAGGGGCCAAGAATGCCGTCGCCGAATCGGAATGTCTTGTTCAGCGTCCGGATTTGTACGTGGCCCAGGTAGTCACCGCAGTTCCGTAGGAGTCCTACGTCGCTCCCCGCGAAACGGTTGATTGACTGCCAGTCGTCGCCCACGAGGAAGTACGCCGTGTCGTCGCGGTTGAGGGCCTGAAGTAGCTTCATCCGACCCGCAGATATGTCCTGAAACTCGTCGACCAGCACGTACCGGTAGTGCGTTTCCCACTTGCCTTCGCGAATGTAGTGAGCGGCTCTGTTAATCAGGTCATGATAGTCGAGCTTCCCTTCATCCCCGAGTCGTTACTCGTATCTGGTACGCACCTGCTCGAAGACCTCGAGGAATCCCTTGTTACGCCACAGCGTGCCTCGCTCACTGGCGCGGGCCCGTAACTCTTCGGGCGACAGGCCGTTCGTCTTGACGTGGTGCAGGAACTTTTCCAGCAGCTTGGCAAGCCAGTCAATTAGCCGCCGGGCCAGTTGCAGGACCAACTCTGGTTGTGAAACGCGTTCAAACAGAACCCCTTCCCCTTCAAGCCGTTCGCCCAGCTTGTCGAGGAGGATGCCCCACCGATGCTGCCAGCTATAGGTTTCTATGAGTTTCGTGCCGTACTTCCTATGCGTCCGTCTGTGCCACTCTACCCTTTCCTTATATCCCTCCCAACCACGCGGCGGGTTGCCAAGCTCATCCAGCGCGTGATGCTCGATATAGATGTCGTAGTCGGGGAGATAGAAGTCCGGTCGATACTGGCGGTACTCTCCCGTCTGGGTCCACACTTCGTAAGGGCGTTCATAGCAGAACTTTACACCATGCTTCGTGAGGAAGTTCGCGATCTCCAGCTCCTCAAAGCTCTTGACCCGTACGTCGCTCAGTGTCCGAAGCTCGACACTGCGTATGTACGCGTTATACTCGTCCCGGGTGTGGAAGTCGAAGGCCGATTCGTAGGCTCCATGGTAGGAGGCGATGATGTTGGCTGTGGCGTCCGATTCCTTGGGATCATCCAAGAGTTCGTTGAGGATGGATTTGAGGGTGCCGGACAGCTTCAACTCCTTCGCGAACTCCGCCACATTAGGGGCGCCCCCTTCGACCTCGGCAATGACACGGCTTCCGAAACTATGGAAGGTACGGACGTGCGCTTTGGAGAGCTCGCCCGGAAGCCGATCCGCTATCTCGCCTACCGCCTTACGGTTGAACGCCAGCACCAGAATGTCGTCCGGGGAAACGCTTTGGTTGCGAACGAGGTGGACAACTTTGCCAACGACGACCGAAGTCTTGCCAGTTCCCGCGCCTGCGAGAACGAGGGTCACGTCCTCGTCTGTGGCTACAGACTTGGCCTGTTCGTTCGTAAGAGGGTTCGGCACTGCCGTGAGGGCGGCGGCCTGCACGCTAGGGGCGTGGTTGGACACGAAGAGGCTGTTCGCCTTCCTTCTTGCCGCCTCGAAACTCTCAACTGATTCGAGGGACTCAAGCCGGTCTAGCGCCTCCCTTGCTTCTTGTTCAAGGTACTCTCGGATGAGACCTTCGCACTCCCGAAGACTAGGAGCGACAGCTTCGTGGAGTTTGAGTGAGTCTTGGTATCTGGCATATCGGTCGCCCGAGAAGAGCTGACGTAGCTCCTCATCCAGCCACGTCAGACGCGGGCTCAGAGCCTTGGCGCTTCTGATGGCTTCCGTCACGGCTGCTTCGTGGATCCGTGCAGCTTCCTCAAGCGCAGCATCGCGGATTAGTGAGGCTTCCCTCCCGTCAAGTCCTCCGAAGGACCGCTCGGTACCGTCCGTCAGTCGAATCGTCAATCTGTGCCAAAACCACGACGGGCGGACCGTGATCGAGCCGATGGTGCCGACTGGTATCTTGGCCTGTACGTTCCCGAGGCGCTCTTCGAAGTGAATCGTTCCGCCGGTTAGCGAGACTCGCGCTGGACCCGGTGAGAACAAGCGGTGAAGCCAAGCACTTTCGGCTGAGATTCTGTCGGTTGATTCCATGTCAATCCCAAACGTGCATTATACGGCAGTAGCATTCGAACCGACGAACAGTTACGACGTGCTCCGTGTACCAGAGAGGTCGCCTAGGACGAGCCACAGCTGCAATGTGATACTACTAGCCCTACGTCAGCAGACGCCATTTGTCCCATATGGTCCGCCGAAGCTTGTCCTCCAGAACAAGAAACTGGCGAATCAACTCGTCGTCGCTCACGTACTCAAGACCCCTCCATCCGCTCGTAGACACGGCGGCCTTCCCTGCGAACCTCGACCTCCCGCCTCCAGATCTTCCGGGTCAGAGTCGAAAGGAAGAATCTCCACTTCCTCAGCCACCTCAGCCTTCGTCACCCCGCGGACCTGCTCAGCCATCACTCTCTTCCTCGCCATGCGGTCGGCGTCTCCGCCTTCAACCGGATAGACGGAGGTCCCGACCCTCGGAGTCGGGCGCATCGCCCTCCTCGTCTCCGGCGGCATCCTCGGAAATCTGTGCAGTCTCCAGGGCCTCCATGCGTCGGGTTAGACGCTCCACGGTCTCGATCGTCAGCCTGATTCTCGCCTACCCTGCGGTGGAACTACACCCGGGAGCGGAGTCCTTCGAGGCCGGGGGGACAGCAAGGCGACGAGTCGGTAGACGCTGGCAACTGCATCCATCTGGCGGATGGGCAGCATCAGCCACTCTCTGGACGTGGGATAGGCTCGCACGAAGGCCGATGGGACCGCAAAGCCAAGCGTCCAGGCGGCTTCGCCGACGCGCTGCCGTCAGGTAGTATCTCTGGCTTGACGCCAAGTGTACGGTGCCATGGCTGACTCGCCCGACGATGCCCTCCGCCAGCAGGTCGGTTAGGGCTCGGTGGACCGTTGTGTGGGGCTCGCCGAGAATGAGCGCCAGTTCCGTCGAATCGACGAACGGCGTCCAGCTGTAGGCGTTGAGTAGCTGTCGGTCGGAGACTGATGCGTCGAGGGCAGCAGAAGTGGATCTGGGGATTGCAGGTGCACCGTTGTTGACCCTCACTGGAGTCCCCGATAAGATGCCATCGGTTAGTCAGAGCGTTGGGATTACCCAAAGAGAATAACAGAAAATGCTGAGAAGATTCTTTAGCATCACCATCACCGCCAGCATAGTTGCCGTCGTGGTAGGTGTTGGATGGATTGCCTTCGGCGAAGTTAGTAAATCCGAGGCTGCGCACGCCGACGCAAGCTTCTCTATGGTAAATCACCAAACCGGCCGGATGGGTGAATCCCTTAACAGTGCTGGGACCTTCATCAGCACTGAAATCAGTGTGGACATTGGACGGATCACTGACATATCTGCTCTACTTGAAGAGTGGTCGCCCAGATACCAACAGGCCCAAACTGCGTACCGCAAATTTGATTCTGCGGTCATCTCTGCCGAAAGCAGTGCAGAAGCTTACTTCGCGGCACAGAGGGCCTTGACCGAAGGATTTCACAGCAAGGAGTTACGTGAACGAGCGCGGGCGGATGATGCTGCTGAGTTTGAACTTTACGAACAGTGGAGGCAGAGCGCACGTGCCATTCAAGAGGAAGCATTGGAGATTGTGCACCGCCTCAGTGACATGGATACCACCCTACAAAAGCTGAAACTGCGGTCCGATTTTGCGTTTGACGCGGGTGGCTTTAGTGAAGTCCCCTCCGACATTCTGGCCCTGGAGGAGCAGTTGGCTCAATTTCAGATCGCGTCTGACAATATCCGCGAGACCATAGCTTCGCCGTTTGATATGGGAAAATGAACCTAATGTCATTGCCATCTCAGAGCTTGCGTGAGTTTGCCACGTTCGCGATGCGTCTCGTAGCTTTTGCAGCTACTTTGGCGATCATAGGAGCGTTTTTCCTACCATGGACAAGGCTTGACGGGATGGGCCAAGCTAGCAGTGGTGCGGAATTAGTCGCACTGGTGGCATCTCCGACCATTAACTACCTTTTCGCGGTATCGACGGTTCAAGCGGTAGTGCTTGTAGGATGTCCCGCTCTCTTGATTCTATCGGCTATCATGGTGATGGCGAAGTATGCGCGACGCAAGACTGCTCCGTTCGCCACTTGTCTGGTCTTCGCGTCGTCGGTATCGGTCATCTACGGTGCGCCAGACCTCACTGCAAGCAGCGAGATGGGGGCCTATGTTGGTCTTTCGCTGATAGTGGTGTTATCGGCAGCCTTGCTTATCCATCAGGCTCTCATCAAACTACGAGGGAATCTGTACCATCGACGCAGATTGCCAACTGTGTACCAGTCTCTTTCTATCCTCACCGGCAGCGGCCTCTATCGATGGAGTGAGAGGTAGTTCACTCCCAGACCTACCCCTATTCGCACTCCGAAAAATTCTGTGTGGCATAGATCGTCTCGCTGACATATTCATATTCTGGAGCTTCCTGTATGGCTATCCCGACGCCAATCCTGCGGGAATCCCTGTCAAGAATGTTCTCACGGTGACCCGGGCTACTCATCCATCCTTGCACAAGTCCCCAAGCCGCCTCTTCGGCGTCGTGATCATAGTCAACGGGACGGTAGGACATGCCAAGACCCATCCACTGGGTAACTCTGGGGTGTTCAGCAACATTCTCGCTTAATCCATAGGAGTACGAACCATCCCCACTATAGGAGCGGCAATCGTATCCAGCGACCATCGCCCTGTCGGTAGGATCCCTGCCCTCGATGTCGTGACTCATGAGACCGAGTCTGGCCATATTCTCGCTGTGCGACCGTGCTATGTCTGAAATGGCGGCGTCGTGACGAAGCGGCTGTAGGCCAGCACTGATTCTCTCCTCGTTGGTGAACTCGATCACCCATTCCTCAATCTCCCTGCGATTGAGGGGACTTCCTCCCGCATATTTCTGTGAGTTTGTTGCTCGCGATGCCTTCTGTACGTCTGGTGTGGAGCTGATTTCCTCGGATATCGCAGTGGTCGCGTCGCTGACCGCCTCCTTTGAGAAGCTCGCCACCGTATTGTAGGTAGCTGATGCCGCCTGCCATGCGGTCACCGCGATGGGCACATTCTCGTGGTACGCCCACATCCACAATGGGCCTACGATCAGACACGCCATCACGAACAGCTTGAACCGACCGCCCCCTCTGACAGCGGAGGGCTGCCTATAGCTTGGTCCGGTCCTACGGCTGTACGGACTGCCTCTAGTTGCTTCCCTGCGACCTCTGGTCTCCTCCCGAAACCAATCGCGATCCTGAAGTCCCAAGCACCATCCTCCCAGCAAGCGGATGATTCAGAGGCCCATGGCGAGGGCTACTCGATCAACCACACGTCTTCCAAATTTGACCTGCGTTTTGTCATGGGCTCCCGGAGAATACATGGACACCCTGCCCAATAATTCTATCCTAAGAGCTCTCTCGGCGAGTTGTCACGATCAGGTCAGAGGCCGCACTATTCGTCAGTCAGGCAAACAGCAGTAGGAACCAAGTGGCACTCAGCTCTCTCTTGGAATGGAAGGCTCGAAACGTGCGCAGCTACAGGGGGTTGCCCTAATCTCGATCACAGGCGCGAGGCACCAGCGTTCGGGCGATCCCTTAGATCGGGTCGCCACATATTGACGGTAAACAAGACCGAGCCGTTCAGGGCGATGTCCTCGGCGTTCCTATCGGGTATCCGGCTATCGCTGGTCATGGATACGGAGTAGCGGATGAAGGCGTTGCCATGCATTACCACGTTCTCCTCGACGAAGCACCTTGCGCTCTATCCTCTGGGCTTGGGTTCCCGTGCCCGGTTAAGGTACTCGAATCCGGGCGTAACCGAGTAGGTCTATGTTTTCGCCGATGGTCGCCTCTCGGTCAGAGTTTTGAAAACCCATCACCCGAACAACGTAATCGGAGGGGTTGCCTCCTAAGCCTTCTGGGAAATCAAAGGTGACAGTGAATGTGTTGGAGGCGTCATCCATCAAGTAGGTGTCAGCAACAACATCGCCGGGGTCATCCAGTGTCCATGTTCTGTTACCAGAAAGAGGCACTAGAATGCTGCCGACGTGCTTTCTGTCTTCCGCTGTTCTCAGATAAAAGTTCGAGTAGTGCCTGCCAGGTGGCCGCGGCAATCGAAAACTAGACTCTGCTCCGTTCAAGAAGATCCCTTCGAAAGTAACTACTCCATTCTCATAGGTTGGATACCGTGTCCATTGGATGAGGTTATGACTTGTGTATTCGTAGCCCTCGTCAAATGGACGTTTCTCCGGTGCATTCATCTTTCCCGACCAGTGGCGGTCGATGATGGCGTCCTGTCTCGCGAAGGCTTTGCGGACTTCCGCTATACCGGGAGTACGGTCCGCTTCCTGTGCTTCCAGGGATAGCCGATAGTATTCTTGGAGGCTCGCGGCAAGTGTCTCGCCGTCCATGCTTGCGTACAGGTCCTGAAAGAACAGCTGGCCCAAGTAGTAGTTGCAGTGAAAGCGGTCCCATTCACTCGAATCCGGGTCCCACTCCGAGAGCATCTCAAGGTCGTGGGCCTCGCATCCCTTGCGCGGAGTTTGCAACTGCCCGTGGCTCAGGCCCGTTCGGAGGCCAAAGCGATACTCGAAAAGATTGGCCAGGCCCTCGTCTATCCAGTCCTCATTGCCGCTCCAGAAGTAGTGAGAGCTTTCGTGGATGAAGCCTAATCGAAGTTGCCGCCACTCGTGGGTACCTTGCTGCGTCACCTCGTATTTGGGCAAGTAACTGAACGCAAAGCCGTAATTTGTGCCAGCGGCTTTGTCTGTGACCGCATTCTCGGAGAGAATGATGATGACGTGGTCCACCGGCAACGCTAAACCCATGGTATTCTCAACAAACTGAATCAGGTCCCGAGTTGCCTCAATAGTCCCCGGCCGGGATTGGCTGTCGGTACGGATGATGCTGATCTTGAGATGGGGCGTCAACTCTGTGCCGAGGGAGACCGTCTCAATGGTTGCGACTCCGGGGGAAAGTACCCTCTGAATCTCGTCTGTGCCGCGAAGGGTGCCCACAGCGGCAATTAGCGTGGTCTCATCGTCGGTGACGCCGTCCTGGAAAATGGAGTGGTCTGTGAGAGCGGTGAGGCGGCCTCGGTCGGCCAGCCTCCCCATTCCCCGAATGGCTAGTGCATCTGTGGCATCAGGAGAGAGCAAGAACGGCATTGACAAGAGTTGGAAGACCACATCTGTAGCGTTGGAGTCCAGCGTGCCAAGCGAATCTATGATGTCGTACTCGGTATCGGCAATGTGGTCTTGCACCCAAGATAGACGTAGGGCCGCTTGCAGATTTGCCGGATTCGGGCTGTCCAGGTAACCGAGAGTGTCTAAGGCTTGATATTCTGTCTCGGTAATATCGTCTTGCACCCAAGGTAGACGTAGGGCCGCATCCAGGTTATCGACCTCTTCGGCGGCGATGTAAAGCAACTCGTCAACGGCTGAACGCTCTAGGTCGGAAAGTCCGTCTTGGACCCAAGAGAGCGTCTGGACTTGCCGGGCCAAGGCTGGATAGTTTCTCTCCAGCCATCTCACGTTGTTTGTGTCATGCGCTGACAGCAAGGTAGGTGGCATCGGCGTTGGTGTGGGCGTGTTGGTTGGTGCAGGCGTCGGCGTGGGCGTGTCGGCGGGTACAGGCGTCGGCGTGGGCGTGTCGGTGGGTACAGGCGTTGGTGTGGGCGTGTCGGTTGGGGCAGGCGTCGGCGTGGGCGTGTCGGTTGGGGCAGGCGCCGGCGTAGACGTGTCGGTTGGTGCAGGCGTCGGCGTGGGCGTGTCGGTTGGTGCATCCGCCGGCGTAGACGTGTCGGTTGGTGCAGGCGTCGGCGTAGACGTGTCGGTGGGTACAGGAGTCGACGTGGGCGTGTCGGTTGGGGCGGGGGGCGGCGGAGACGGGTCGGGGGGGACGGGGGGGGGCGGGGGGG
>JAPOPA010000315.1 GCA_026713145.1 Chloroflexota bacterium | reverse complement strand
GGGATAAACCTCGGCGGCCCCGAATCGGGCCAAGGCCTGCACCCGGCCTCGTTTGGAAACCCCCAGCGGTTCGGGGGCAGCGACCTCATGCCCCGCATCTCCGACCACGGCGGTGAATTCAATGGCGAGCTCCAGCAGGTCATGTTGTCTTCGCTCAACTTCGAGATTGGTTGGATGGCCCGGGAACTGGGATTCCACAGGCGAAACATCTACGAGGTCGTGATCGTTGGAAACTCGACCATGCGGGACATCCTTTTCGGTGTAGACGTGCAGTCCATCGGCGAGAAGCCGTATAAGTCGCTCGTGGAGCATGAAGTGCTTCGCGGCGAGAGGGAAACGACCGCCATTCACACCACCGCGAAAGAACTGGGCCTGCGCGTATTCCCTCGCGCACACATCTACGGCGGACCGATCATTGCCAGCCACGTGGGCGCTGATGTGACAGCCGACCTCCTCGCAATCGGCATGGACGAGCAGGACGAAGTGGTCATGCTTCTCGACGTTGGCACGAACACCGAGGTCGTCGTGGGCAATAGGCATCGCATCATGGCAGCCTCCTGCCCTGCCGGCCCGGCTTTCGAGGGGGGAGAGGTGATGTACGGGATGCCGGGCTACGTCGGCGCGGTCGAGTCGGTTAAGCTCACCGAGGACTCGTGCGAGTGCAACACCATCGACGAGGCCGACGCGCAGGGCATATGCGGATCGGGCCTCATCGACTTGCTGGCCGAGCTCCGTCGCACCGAGAAGATGAACCGGCTAGGCGTCTTCGCTGACGGATCTCAGGCATTCACTTTCCTGCCCGAAAAGGAGATGACGCTTTCTAGGGCCGACATCAGCGCACTCGCGCAGGCGAAGTCGGCCAATTTCTGTGGGCAGTTCATCGTCCTCCGAAACTACGGCGTTCCGATTGAAGATATATCCAAGCTGTATTTGGCCGGTGGGTTCGCCAACTACGTCAACGCACAGAATGCGGTCAATATCGGTTTCGTCGCCAACTTCCCCCAGGACAAAATCATGAAGGCAGGTAACGCCTCACTGGAGGGCGCAACAGTAATGCTCCTCAACACGGACATGCGTGAGGTCGCCGAAAACATGACACGTAACGTGGAGCACATCGAGCTTGAGACGACCCCCGACTTCTTCGAGGTTTTTGTAGAAGGCTGCATGTTCGACCCGATGACTACCGCGATTCAGTGATAGCAACTGCGTTGACACATTCCTAACGCCCGACTACACTCCCCTACGTCCGACGTACGATTTGATAACGACGGAGCGCCCATGAATCACCCTCCCCGTCTCATCTACTACAGCGACGCGCACCACTACCACGCCAAGAGGCTTGACCCGCCGCTGAACAGGCACAAGATGCGGTGGCCCATCGACGAGCTCGTGGGTACCGGGGTGGATATGCTGGCCTTCGGCCTCGGCTACGGCGACGTCTTCTTTCACCAGACGAAGATCGGGCGTGTCGTGGGGCAGGAGCAGGAAGTGTGGGAGCACTTCATCGACTGGCGCATCATGCGAATGGTCAAGGACGCCCACGAGATGGGAACCGACCAAGTCAAAGAAGTGATCGGTCGGGGAAGCGAGATGGGAGTACCTGTCTTCCCAAGCCTCAAATTGCAGGATCCCGCCGCACGTTATATGGACCGCTGCGGCTGGCTCAAATGGCGGCACGGCATGGAAGTCACTCTCGGCGAGGGCAACGAGCGCTACCCCAATCACACGACGGAATGGTGCCTCGACTACACTAACGTGGTTGTCCGCGAGAACAAGAAGGCGCTCATCCGCGAGATGCTTGAGGACTACCACGCGGAGGGCATCGAACTGGACTTCATGTTCTTCCCGCTCTACTTCCGCGACTCTCAGACCGAGGACGGCATGCAGGTTATGACCAAGTTCGTCGCCGACGTGCGGGCGCTGGCGAACGAGGTCGGCTTCGCACAGGATCGGAAGATTCCCGTCATGGCTCGCGTGTGGTCCCGCCGTGATGACAACCTCGACATCGGCCTCGACGTCGAGTCGTGGATCGCCGACTGCAGCGTAGACTACATAGTAGGTCAGATTCCCCACACCCTGCTCGACACCGGTGTTGCCGACGGCAAGTGGCTCGCTGACGCGGCTAATGACGCGGGGGCATCGGCATACCTCCGACCGGGGTACCGTCTCCAGGATCTGCGGGCCAAAATTGCCAACATTGAGATGTTCCGCGCCTTCGGCCACACTATTCGCGACCAGGGATTCGCGGGGATGTACCTCGGCTATCTCCCCTGGCCTTTCGCCGAGGCTGAGCACCGGCTCCTGCGCGAGATGGCCTATCCCGAAATGACCGCGCGCCTCAACAAACGCTACTTCCTCCCGCCGCGTGAAGAACTGCAGACTTACGTCCGTCCTGACGCGCGAGTCCTACCAATCGCGCTCGAAGAGGGTG
>JAPOPA010000314.1 GCA_026713145.1 Chloroflexota bacterium | reverse complement strand
TGGTGGCCTGTCAGGGCCCTGCCGGTAAGCCTGGTCTCCCGGGTCACCCTGGCGAACCGGGCAACCCCGGCAATCCCGGCCCGCAGGAACCCTACCGCCCGCCCGGGCCTCCGGGTGCTCCCGGTGTTCCTGGCAATCCCGGCGAGCCGGGTCATTCTGGACTTCCGGGCCTCCCGGGACTTCCGGGCCCCCCGGGCCCGCCCGGCAATTCCTCCAGGGCTGCCCTGACAATCGACGGTGACGACTTGGTCAATCCCGGCGGGGGGTACTTGAACTATCTCAACAGCGACGACCACATTTTTCTCGACCAGGGTCTGACGATCAGGGGTTCCGGCTTCCGGTCCTTCGAGCCGGTACAGGTGTACATCGACCTCATGGATGTTCGCGACCCGAATCTGGGCTTCGCAACCGCGAACGGAAGCGGCGCATTCGAGCTGGTCCTGGAAGCGCCCCTGTCGGGTATCCCGGGCATTGACCGAACGCGAGATACCCTCCTTTCGCTAGACGCGGTTACCGTCTTGGCCCTTGGAGCTGACGGGAGCATTGCCACCACCCCTGCGAGTATTCGTGAATGGACGCCAATCGCCGTTATCCGCCCGCAACCTCCGCCTATCACCGTCGATGCCAAACTTCTAGCAAGCTGTGCCATTATTGGAACCGCGGCCACCGTCTGGGGTTCCGGCTCCAAGCCGGGAGAGCCGATGAGAATCTTCCTCATCAGAGGTTCTCAAGCCGATGGCGCGCCCATTCAATCACCAGTTGGAACCGCAGTAGCGAATTCACGTGGCGTTTTCAGGGCGACCATTGAAATCGAAGAGTCCATCGGAGACACAGATATCGAACCCGGCCTCTTCGCGCTCAAATCAGCCGGCATCCGTGGCACAGAGGCGACCGCGCCGCTGGTGGTAGTCCCGCAACATAACTCTGCATCCTGCGACCCTCATCGCCTCCCGTATATTTCCACCTTTTCGACCTATCCACCCGAAGGCGTTAGCTTCACAGTCATAAGCGCTGGGGGGGAACACACGTGCGGGGTAAAGAGAGACGCCACCCTCGCTTGCTGGTCAAGTAGCGAGTCGCTCGCCGCCAAGCCGCCTGAAGGTCGATTCTCCTCCGTTAGCGCAGGGGCCCGCCACACATGCGGAATCAGGGTGAACGGGACTGTAACCTGCTGGGGAAGCAATCGCGATGGACAATCGACACCTCCGACCGGAACATTCGTCGCGGTAAGCGCAGGTGGAAATCACACCTGCGGAGTGAAGAGCGACTACTACATCGCCTGCTGGGGAAGCGATAACAGTGGAAAGGCCACGCCGCCGGTTGGAGAGTTCGTCTCCGTCACCGCCGGCGACCAGCACACATGCGGTGTCAAAACGGACGGTACTGTCGCCTGCTGGGGACGTGACCTCCACGGTGAGGCGAATCCTCCTGTTGGGGAGTTGACCTCCGTGAGCGCCGGATGGGGGCACACTTGCGGGGTCGAGAGTGACGGTACCATCGCCTGCTGGGGCCGCGATCGATATGGCGAAGGGACGCCGCCTGCCGGGGAGTTCGTCTCCGTTAGCCCCGGCGACTCGCACACATGCGGACTCAGGAAGGGCGGCACCGTAGCCTGCTGGGGCCGCGATGACTATAAGCAGTCAACTCCGCCGGTTGGGGAGTTCACCTCGGTCAGCGCCGGCCACTCGCATACGTGCGGGCTGAGGAAGGGCGGCATTGCCGCCTGCTGGGGCGACCTCTGACCTCCGCCACCCCGTGCGGCGCTACACCCAAAATGCACATCAGTGTAACCAAGCCTCTCTCCCCTCGGGGAAGGGATATTGAGAGGGATTCCCGTTCACCCTGAGCCTTTCGAAGGGTCTAGACTACCGCCCACCCTCGTCCCCATTCCCTCCAAAGAACGTCACCCAGTACCCCAAAACGTGGTCGACATCCAGTCTTCGTCCCAAGCCATCAGGTTGCACAACACCGCACCACTCCTCCAAATCGCCAGATAAACACTTCTCCAAGTATTGTACTTTTCCAAAACTTGGTATATTATTCCGTCAAATGCCGTGTTCGGGGTAGTGCACGTCGTTGATGGCCCACCGTGGCCTGACACCTCACTTTTCCGGACATGAACGTTACGGGAGGTGTCCAGTGCAGCTCGGGGGAACGTTCGTCGACGTAATCAGCGATGGGACCATTTTGATCGACGGGGGCTCGATGTTCGGTCAGGTGCCCAAGTCGGAGTGGGAGCTCTACATCAAGCCCGACCGCAAGAACAGGGTGCGCCTTGGTTTGAACTGCCTCCTCATCCGCAACTCAGCCGGAAACATCCTTATAAACGCCGGCGCGGGCTCCAAGCGCCTCGAAAAGCTCAAGGAGTCGCACGGCCTCCAGGGCAACAAGCTCATCAAGGGGCTCAAGGCCCTCGGCGTGTCGGCAAGGGACATCGACACCGTCGTGCTCACCGACCTCCAATTCGACACCGCCGGCGGCTCAACCAAGCTTGAACGCTCCGGCAGGGCCATCCCGGCCTTTCCGAAAGCACGCTACGTAGTCCAGAAGGCCGCGTGGGAAGAGGCTGTCTCGCCCGACGAGCGCAACCGCAAGCTCTACAACGACGAAGATTTCCTCCCGCTGGAAGAAGCGGGCGTCCTCGACCTTGTCGAAGGAGACATCGAGCTTGCCCCTGGCGTCAGCACGAAGGTGACCAACGGGTACTCCGACGGCCACCAGATCGTCCTCGTCGAGGCCGGCAGCGAGCGCATCGCCTTCCTGTCACACCTCATACCGACGCCTTTCCACATCGCGCTCTCGACCATCGCGGCCTTCGACAAGGACCCCGGCGAGGTCATTAACCGCAAGCGTGAGGTCGTCGGCATGGCGCTGAACGGCGGATGGCTCATGATCTTCGGCCTTGCCCAGGAGCAGAGCGGGGCATACGTCCAGCAGCGCAACGGCAAATCTCAGCTTCTGCCCGTCGCATTCTGATCGCGGCGAACGCAGTCGGTACCCGGCGACATGGCTGATCGCCACTACACCCTCGAAGAGGCCGAGGCCGCCCTGCCATGGGTCAGGAGTGCCATTGACTCCATGCGCGAGGCGACCGCTGAACTGCTCGACGCGCGAACCAAGCTGAGCGCCCTCATGGAGACCATCCGCTCCAACGGCGGCAGCACTCACGAGGAAGAAGTAGACGTCGTTCGCTCCCGAGTCGAGAAGTCGACCGAGGCGTTGCGTCTCCCCCTTGAGGAGTTCGAGAGCAGGGGCATCATCATCCGCGACCTCCAGCGCGGGCTCATAGACTTCGTCGCCCTCCGAGACGGCCGCGAGGTCTACCTCTGCTGGCTCTACGGCGAGGAGCGCATAGACTACTGGCACGAACTCGACACCGGATTCGCCGGTCGCCAGCCGCTGTGATGGTGCGACGTTAGGATTGCCCACCCCCAACCTCGAACGTCATCCCTGTCGTGAACGAACACTCGCTCGACGCCAGCCAGCACACCGTAGACACCGCCCCCTCCGTCAAGTCCTGAGCATCCGATCTCACCACGGCGTTGACCAGAACCCCCGTATCCACAACCGACATCGCCACCGCCTTCGTCAGACCGATCAACGCAGCCTGGCTCGCCGATCTCGCGCTCCTACCCGCCTGACCCTGCATCCCAATCTCGGACGCCACCATCACGATCCGCCCGTACCCGCGCTCCATCATCGCCGACATCACCGCCTTACAATACTGCAGCGGCCCGCGCACGTCGTTCCGGTACAACGCATCGAGTATCTTCGGTCCGACAGCATGAAGCGGCCCCGAAACGTCCTCCATAGGATCGGCATAGACGACGACATCCACCCGTCCCCACACCAGCTTCGCCGTCGTCATCGCCCACTTCGCAGCGGCAGGGTCGGCTGGATCGCCCAGCAGCAGGCGTCCCTCGATGCCCTCCGCGTCCAGAAGGTCAGCCGAACATTCGCCCCTGACACGATCCCCCTCCACCAACACGATGCTCGCACCCTCACGCCCCATCCGCATCGCCACGCCGAGGCCGACGTCCTGCCCGCCCCCGACTACTATCGCGACCTGACCGCCAAATCGTCCTACTGCTGACATACATGTCCCTGCTTGATAGCGCTGCCGATCCTGCCGTCATGCCAATAGTGGCTTCTTCAACGAACACCGGTGTCGTTCGCCCCGGGCATGTCGAGGGGCATACTCATGAGCGTACCTACTCTACGACCCGACACCTACACGGTCAACGGCGTATACTCGCCTCATGAGTTCGTCCAAACCGCAGTGCCCCCTCTGCCTCTCCACACAGGCCGCCCTCTTCCACACAAGCCAGCAGAAAAACCTCGAACGCGACTACCTCCACTGCAACACCTGCGACCTCGTCTTCGTCCCCCCGGAGTTCCATGTCAGCACCGACGCCGCCCGCGAACGATACCTCACCCACGACAACGACCCCGACAACGCCGACTACCGCCGCTTCCTCTCACGCCTCTGGAACGTGCTTCGCCCCCGCCTGCCCGAAGAAGCCCGCGGCCTCGACTACGGCGCAGGCCCCGGCCCCGCCCTCGCCGCAATGATCCAGGAAGACGGCTACTCAGCCGTCCTCTACGACCCCATCTTCCACCCCGAGGAGCCAGTCCTGACCCGCACCTACGACTTCATCACCTGCACCGAAACAGTCGAACACTTCGCCACCCCCCGCGCCGACTTCCTCCGCCTCCACGAACTCCTCGCCCCCGGCGCTACGCTCGGCATCATGACTGACATCCTCGAAGACAAAAGAACCTTCCCTGACTGGTACTACCACCGCGACCCCACCCACATCGCCTTCTACACCCATCGCACCTTTCGGTGGATAGGCGAGTGGCTGGGGTTTGAGGTGGAGTTTCCGCGAGGGCGGGTGGTGCTATATCGGAGACCTCATGCAGTATGATCGACGTGTGGTTTCGGCTCGCCCTATCCCCGGAGGAGTGTACAAGTTCCACTCCAACTACAGAGGATCCCTCTTCATTCCCTAGCGATGGATTCACAATCCACTACAAGTGGACAATCACCGTCACCGCACCCGCAGGCACCCTACACGAAACCTTCTTCGACCCCGTCACCGACGGCTCCGCCATAGCCGCCGACTCCTCCATCGGCCAGCTCAATCCCGCATCCTTCACCGACGCCAACAACGCCTCCGCAACCATCCACCGCGTCGCCTACGACTCTAGCGCCGTCACCATAACCATCGCCCCACACTCTGCCATCACAAGCCACACCCTCGACTTCATCGCCCCCGACGGCTCCATATTCCTCTCCCTCCACACCGACGACGCCACCCTCGACCCCGACAACAACACCCTCACCTGGCCCGTGTCAGACCAACCCTGGCACTCCGGCGACAAGCTGATGGTGCGGATATACCGATAATGACCTCACGACGCTCTAAAGTCATTATGCACAGACCGCCAGTGGGCCAACCGTCACCCACGATGGATACCCCCTCGGGCTCCCGTACGTTTCAGGCTCGCGAATATTTCTGCCACCCACGGCACCACCCGGAAATCGCCGCTGCAATCATAAGTGTGGCAATAACTCCGGCAACTGCAGGGACCATGCGGTGCCCGGATTAGAATTGGAGGGATGTGCCAATGATCGTAAAGGCAATTCGAATCGGTTTGGTACTGTTGCTTGGCGTAATTTGGTTCCATTGGAATGCACAGCAAGTCGTTGCTTGTACCTGCCCCAACTTTACTCTCACTGAATCACTGGAACACTCCGACGCAGTTTTCAAGGGGCGGGTTACTGCGATTCACTACTCTGACATGCCTGTTGATCAACGAAAGACATCCCTGGATACGGTCGTTGAATTCGAAGTTAACAGCGTATGGAAGGGCCCTCTTTACCACAAGACGTATGTTGCGACGAACCGATACGAGTCTGCGTGTGGATTTGATTTCGACTATGGCGAGGAATACCTTGTCTTTGTCGAAGACGGCGAAACCGGCTGGTGTGCTGGAACTACGCACATGAGTTTTGCGCAAGAGCACCTGTCCATACTAGGATTGAGCTTCCTGCCAGTATTCGAAACAAGCCAGCGATTCCCATTTGTCCCAGGTGTGGTTAATCCCCTATGGACAGCGACTCCTACAACGACGCCGCAACCTACATCGACCCCACCCTCGGAACCGACGGCGACCGCCACGCCCTATCCAACTACCACCCCGACGCCGGAACCGCAGCAAGATGTCTCGTCGAACGTATCCGGGTGCAATTTGCCTTCCCAACTGAGTTCGTCAGGTACCGACGCGACGTGGTTAGGCGTAATGGCCGCGTTGGTTTGGTTTGGAGTACGGCGACGCAAGCCCTGAAAAGGGAGGAGCATGTGAGACTAAACTGCCTCTTGACATCCGGAGAGCTGCAATTCAGGTTTCTCGACTTCATCGCCCTCGACGGCTCCATATCCCTCTCCCTCCACACCGACGACTCCACCCTCGACCCCGACAGCAACACCCTCACATCC
>JAPOPA010000164.1 GCA_026713145.1 Chloroflexota bacterium | reverse complement strand
GAAGTTGTCCTAGTAGTAGACTCCCAGAGAGTTGTCCTCATGGTGCCCCATATCGTCCGTCTCAATTGTTAGTGGCGGGCGTGGTACAATCGCCTTAAACGCCGAACGCCCCCGAGGCGAGGGCGTTCCCTTTCTACAACGGCTGAACAGTACGGAGTGAGAAACGTACTCTACAGCCGACAGCCGATTGCTGTCAAGTGAGAAAGGGGGAACCATGAATTGGTTTCTTGAAGGACTGCTCCAACCCGTGACCTATGCTCATCTCCTCGTGTTCAGCATCGTCCTGCTTACATGGAGTTTCTACCTAACAGTTCAAGTAGGGCTGCTACAAAGAAATCAGCACCGCCATCAATACACAGAAGACCACCCACCATCCAGAGAATTACTTGAGGACGGTCAAACCGCCGCCCTCTCCTCACCATCCCCATCACCCACATCACATACCCCAAAGTCGACATAACGAGAATCAGAGCGAGCACAATGAGAGTGCCAACCAGCATCTCATCGGTTACTTGCGGGCGCGAAATAAATTCCTCGAATTGGTCTAGGCGGATTTCGTCTAGGGGTATACTTAGTAGCTCTTGAGCTAACCGCCGCACTATCCCCATAGCTTCACCGCCACCGCTCTTTAGTGATTGTGGCGGACTATAGCATATGATACGCTACATCGCAAAAGAACCCATTCAAGGACTCTCTGAGATGGGATTCACGAGAAGTGGTGACGAATTCATCCGATTCTGCTTTGCACGTTACCTTGACCGAAGTGATGCAGTATCTGAGATTGCCGAGTTAGATCCTCAGGCTTCGATCAACTACCAAAGAATGTCAACTCTTGAGCTTGAGCGTTCTTGTTCGCCTCTGACACTCGAGAGAGATCAGAACTACTTCCTGATACCGATTCGGCCGGGCTACGCTCTGAATCTCTTTGATAGACAACAGTCATCACAAGATTTGTTCGGAGGCAATCCAGACGTACTGTTGCGCTGGAGCAACGTGTACTATCGGCGAGTGACTCATCACAAGATGCTAAGGGCACCGGGGCGAATACTGTGGTATGTAAGTGGAAAGCGCGGGGAGATCATATGCGTGTCCCATCTTGATCAAGTTGAAATGGCCACTCCTAAAGAGCTTTTCCGACGCTTCGAAAAATACGGGACTTTGGAATGGGAAGACTTATACAAGATGTGTGGAGGAGACGTATCAAAAGAGCTCATGGCATTGCGATTCTCACACACATTCCCTTTGACAAGAGCTGTCCCGCTAACTGAGGTCTGGAAGGTGTTCGATGAATACGGAATCGGTCGATCGTTACAGTCTCCAAGAAAGATACCCTTCGACACGTTCAAGAAGCTATTTCAAATTGGATACCAGGAGCAGTCATGACGCCCTTACTGTTTTCGTTAAGACCCCACTACGCCAACTTGGTGTTCGAGGGGCTAAAGAAATTCGAACTGAGACGGCGTGGTTTGACATTGATGAGGGGGAGGGAAGTCTTCGTTTACGTTACCAGCCCTGTGGGGAAGCTGCGAGGAGGATTTCAAGTCGGGGAGGTACGGACTGGAACGCCAGAGGTGATTTGGGAGGTCGTTGCGAATAGTGCGTGTATCGAGAAAGCTGACTTTGACACCTACTATGCTGGGCGGGACATCGCTTACGCTTTGGAGATCACGGAGGTCTGGGAGTACTCGAATCCCGTTGATCTTAGTAAGTTAAGGGAGAGCTTTCAGAAATTCGTGGCCCCGCAATCCTGGAGGTATGTGAAACCTGAAGAGCATGAACTCTTCCTACAAATGGAGCGTGACAGGCTAGATAAGGAGAACAGGCTAGAATCCGAGCGGACTTGGTCAGGCCAAACTACTCTACTTCCACAGGGCGTGTTGAGTTGACCTATGGATTCTGAGGTACCAGTAAACTAGATGGATTACCCTACGCCGCTTCGGAGGCCAGTTGGGCCTTTGCGGTTTCGGCGATGGCGGTGAAGGCTTCGGGGTCGTTGGCGCCGAGGTCGGCAAGCATTTTGCGGTTAACGTCCACACCAGCAAGCTTGAGGCCGTGGATGAGCTTGCTGTAGGAAAGGCCGTTGGCGCGGGCCGCCGCGTTGATGCGGATATTCCAGAGGCGGCGCATGTCGCCTTTCTTTTCACGCCTGTGGAAGTATGCGTATCTGAGCGCGTGCATGACGGACTCGTTCGCCTGCTTGAAAACGCGGGAACGACCGCTCTGATGGCCGGACGCCATGCGCACGATCTTCTTGTGGCGTCGTCGCCTTACGTATCCTCTTTTGACTCGTGTCACGTTATGATCCTCGTCTTACTTGGTGGAGCCGTAGGGCAACACGGCGCGGACATTCTTGGCGTCGGCGGCGCTGCCGGGCAGGGTCTGCCGCATCTGTCGCCTGACGCGCTTGGGCTTCCGACGGCGGAAGTGGCCATGCCTTCCCTTCATACGGAGTAGTTTGCCGGTCTTGGTGAACTTGAACCGCGCGGCTGCTCCCTTATGGGTCTTGAGCTTAGGCACGCGTCTTCTCCTTTTCCCTCTGCTGTGACTGTTCGGTCTTTGGTTTGGAACTCTTGCCACTCGTACTTGCTGGAGCAAGGATCATTGCGAGGAAGCGTCCCTCGAACGAAGGGGCTTTCTCCATGCCCGCGTCCTCGACGAGGCTCTCGGCTACTCGCCGAAGGAGGGCCATTCCGATTTCGGGGTGGGTTATCTCCCGACCTCGGAAACGGACGGATACACGGACCTTGGAGCCCTCTCCGAGCAGTCGTTTGACTTGCCTGATCTTCGTTTCAAGATCGTGGTCGCCGATACGCCCTTCGAGGCGGACCTCTCGCAACTCGTTGGTAGTCTTGCTTCGTTGCGCCTTACGAGCGTCACGCTCCCGGCGGGTGGCCTCGTATCTGAATTTGCCGTAGTCCATCAAGCGGCAAACGGGCGGCCTGCTGCCGGGGGCGACCTCGACGAGGTCCAGCCCCCGCTCCTGCGCAAAAGTCTGGGCTTGGCGCGTAGGCATGACGCCTAGCTGCTTTCCAGCTTCGTCGATCAACCGGACTTCCGGTATGCGAATCCGCTCGTTGACGCGATAGTCTCGTGGTATGCCAACACCTCTCCGAACAAACAGTCCGCCCAATTGGACGGCACCATCGAATATAGCACACGCCTAACCTGCAAGACAATCACAAATGCCCGCAGGTTCCGGTTCTTTGGCGAATTCACCGCAGAATGGGAGAAGATTTTAGAGGGGAGTCAATCGAGGCTGTTGCACAGTAGACAAGTACAAGGTAGAAAATGGGTTGGGGACGTTGAATGTCATCCGCAAGGGTTGCACGTAGGTCTTGGCTTTACGGTGCTTTCGAGACGATTTATCCTTGTTGAGAATCATATTGTGTAGGTGGTTGTCAGGCCAGTGCGTCTGCCGTTGTTTCCGCTGAACGTCGTGTTATTTCCGGGTGGGTACCTGCCGCTTCACATCTTTGAGGAGCGGTACCGGCTGATGATGCGGCATTGCCTGAATGGGGACGGGCGCTTCGGAGTCGTACTCATCAACTCAGGGTCAGAGGTCGGTGAGCCGGCGGTGCCGGAGACTGTTGGGACGATCGCGAAGATTGAGAAGGTAAAGACTCTCGATGACGGGCGGATGCTGATCGGCGTCAAGGGAGAACGGCGTTTTCGGATTGCGGAGATTGTCGAGCAGGTCCCGTATATCACTGCCGAAGCGATGCCGCTGGATGACGATGCCGCGTCCGAAGTTGACGAGAACCTGGTTGCCGACGTGAGACGGGCGGCGAAGAAACACTTGCAGATGCTCATGGGGCTGCGAGGCGAGTGGAATGAGGCGCCCGGTATACCGGGCGATCCCGCAAAGCTCCGTTCCTTGGTTGGGTCACAGCTTCAGGGCGAGGTAATTGGGAAGCAGGGTATCTTGGAGGCGGACGATACTACGAGCGCGCTGCGTCTGGGGCTCCGGCTGCTGAACGAGGAATCGGCGGAACTGAAGGAGTTGCTGGGGGTTAGGATGGGGAGATCAACCCCCAATTAGAGGCCGAATAAGGTGTTTTCGTGGCACCCCTCGTCCCAGTTTTCGGGCTCAAACCACCATTCGCCGTCGATGTAGACCCACCGCGCGCCTTCCTCCACTTCGCCGAGGTAGTCGTGAAACTCGTCGGTCACAAGTTTGCCCTCGTGGTAGATGTCGAGACGGACGACACCCACGCGGTCCTGGTCTTCTTTCACCGTGACGTCGACGATTTCCCACGTTAGCTTCTCCTGGCGGTAGAATCCGGCAAGAGCCCTTAACTTTGCGATCCTGGTACCCATGTCGAAAATGAACTGTTCTTCGGTGCAGAGCTGCACGGCAGGCAGACCGTAGGGAAGGCGGGGTCTCACCGAGCGAGGACTCTTGAACTCGTAGAAGTCGAGCCACCTGTCCTCGTTCAAAGTCAGAGTCGCTTCGGTGGCCCGGGCTCGCAGTCCTTCGAGCGTCGGAGGCGGTCCGCTCTCTTCGGGAAGCAAGGTGGGGTCTTCGCCGGAACCGCAACCTGCGAGGACGAAGGTCAGGGCGGCGATGAGGACTGGTATCGCGCTCGCGAGGCTATTCACGGTCTGTTCTCTGGGAACGGTCGTTGAGGTTCATTGTGTAAGGCGGGCGTCTGTGTTCCCTGGCGTCACCCTCACCCCAGCCTCTTCCCGCGAACGGGAGAGGGGGCATTCACGAGCTGCTTTGTGCGGTGATTCCCTGAGAGGGGCCATCAGTGATAGCAGCCGCGTCCGGGGATATCCCATACGTCTTCGACCACGCCGTCGCGGACGGCCACGTACTCGTCCCAGCGATTGACGAGCATGTCCTGATGTGCGGGAAGCAGCTTAAACTTGTCGCCTACTCGTAGGGGCATTGAACCGTCGCTGGTAAGGACTATGTGGTCGTCGTGCAGTGAGTCGACTTCGACATCGGGGAGCCCGTCGACGGTCGGGAGCACGCCTCCCGGCGCGGCTATCGAGTGCATGCCCACGTCGCCAATGGCTACCCCAAGGCGGGGAGTGCTGACAATAGTTCCGAGCACTTTGCCCGCGATTTGGAACTCGGTCATATAGCCATAACCGGTGGACATGAGGGCATACGAGCCGCCCTCGACCTCTGTTACGCCGGGGACCTGTGCAGCAACGTCGTAGCAGAACGTCTCTCCGCTGGAGACGATCTCAACCGGAATGCCCGCCGCCTCGACCGCGTCCTTGACCTGTATGCAGATGTCTATGGTCTCCTGTCCTCGGAGGTAGCGGTCTTCCTTGCTGAACGCCTCACCGACGTTCTGGTGGCTCATCACGCCCCGGAAGACTACACCGGGAAGATTCACAGCGGCTCGGGCGATTTTCACACCATCTTCGGGACTGCGGACTCCGGCACGTCCCATCGATGTATCGACCTCGATGAGGACTCCGATCTCGACGCCGTTTCGGGTCGCTGCCTCGGAGATAGTCCGAACGTTTTCCACGCTGTCGACGCACAGCTTGATGTCGCCGTGTCTTGCAAGAGCGCACACACGATTGAGTTTGTCTTCGGAGACGACCTGATTGGGGATGAGTATGTCGGTGATGCCGCCTTCGACCATGACCTCGGCCTCGGCGACCTTGGCGGTGCAGACGCCGCCGTTTGAGCCTCCCATTTCCATTTGCATCTTGGCGAGCAAGGGGCTCTTGATGTTCTTAGTGTGCTGACGCATCTTACACACGGTGTCGCGGTACGTGTCCGACACGACCCTATAGTTGCTTTCGAGGGCATCCAATTGAACGATGAGGCAAGGGGTCTCCAACTCTTCGAGGGGTGTACCACGTTCACAGATGGTGCTATTCATCTTTACCTCCTGCTGGGACGCGTTCGATGAGTCCCGGCCTGTATGTTCTCTATTAATTCGTCGTGGCAAGGATGCTGGATTCCCGCCTACGCGGGGATGACGGTGTGGGGGTTATCGATAGCGTCCCCTTGCCGAGACTTCCCACACGGATTCCAGGGCATCGTTTCGGACGGCGAATATGTAGTCATGGAGGTTGGCGCAGGTTGCGGCATCCCAGGGGGTGCACCAGATCCTGTCGCCAAGTTTAGGATCGACACCGTCGGTCTCGTCGAAGTAGATGCTGCCATGTTCGGCGCTGAGACCCTTGACGGTAGGATTAGGCAGGTTGTCTATCGAGGGGAAGCCGGTGTCCGCGCCGATGGCCTTCTGGCCGCCGTCGGTGATCATGTATCCCGGCTCGGGCCTGCTGGTTACGGTTGACATGACACGCCCTGCCGTCTTGAGGTGGGGCAGATGCGGCGCATGCTGGGCGTCGAGGAGGGCGTAGCTACCGGCGGGGACCTCCGTGACTCCGTCAATGGCACCGACGACCTGGTAGTTCGACGTACCTCCTGCGCTCACCACTCGGACTTCGATTCCGGCGCGCTCAATGTCCTGGCGAGTGTCAAGAAGCGGCTGGATGGCAGATCGTGACTCGGCGGCCGCCTCGTTGGGGTCGTCGGCGAGGATGCTCCCTTCGTTCGTCATTATCCCGGCGAATTCGAGACCGGGAGCGTCGATGACTGCTTTCACCAGTTCGATGGCAGATGCACCCGCTTCCACCCCGTAGAGTCCAAGGCGCGTGTTGACGTAAACGGCGACATCGAGGCACGCGCCGTTAGCGACTGCGGCTTCGGACAAGTCAGCCACGTTTGCCGGGCTGTCGACGGCGACGCCGATCTTAGCCTGTCGGGCAAGAGCGCACAGGCGGGTGATCTTTTGCGGCGTCACGACGAGGTTTGCAACAAACACGTCGCTGAAGCCGTTGGGGACGAAGACTTCGGCTTGGCCGATGCTTGATACAGCGATCCCGCCGACGTGACCGCCGCCTGCCAACTGCTTGTGCGCGATGGCAGGGGTCCGGTGCGCCTCGACGTGAGGTCGAAGCTTAGCGGTCCTATCGGAGAAAAACGAAGCAACGGTCGAAATGTTGTGGTCGAGCGCGTCAACGTCGACGATAAGCGACGGGGTATCAAGCTCTTCCGCTGGCGTTCCAATAGGCTTGAAGATGGGTCGTTCCATTCAAGGCTCCTTGTGGGTCATCGGGATTGGAGAATAGCATACCCGGATATGTGAGTCTATTGGGCGATTGTGGCGAGGAAAGTATTGGGTGGAAATGAGAAAGTGGGATGTGCGTGACACATATGGAGCAAGGGAGTGGAGATCTGCTTGGTTGACCGACTTGCTGAACACGCCTATGCTGTCAGGACACATTCGCAGAGTCCTCTCGTCCCGTCTACGTGGAATCGAAGTTGAACAAACGACGCATTCGCATATTGGCGATACCCGGCAGCCTGAGGAAGGCCTCGTACAACAGGGCGCTGCTCGGGGCCGCAAAGCGTGAAGCCCCGGAGACTATCGAGGTCGAGATCTATGAAGACGGACTGAGGATCCCGCTATTCAATCAGGACTCGGAGGGGGACTTGACCCCACGTGTTGTCCTGGAGTTGCGGGAGAGGATACGTTCAGCCGACGCGGTGCTGATCGCCGCTCCGGAGTACAACAACAGCATCACCGGCGTGCTGAAGAATCTGATCGACTGGGCATCCCGTCCATATGGCCAGTCCTCATTTACCGGCAAGCCGGTGTCGGTGGTCCGCGCCAGTCCGTCGAGGTTTGGGGCTCAGTGGTCCCAGGAGACTACTATCACCGTGTTGAAGAGCGCCAGAGCCCAGGTTGTGGGAGGAACGCATCCGGTCAAGGAAGCGGCCGGACTCGTCGACTCTGACGGCAACATCGACGACGGGGTGACCTTGGCGATGCTCCGGCAGGTGTTGAGCGAACTGGCTGAGGCAGTTGCCTACGAATGACCTTGTCGACGTAGGGTCATGTTAGGTTTACGATCCTGACGCTCTCGTTACGGAAACCTTCACCGAGCCATAGGGAAGGGCCAATCTGTCCGTTCGCACCTCTTTCAGAATGTCGCACGAGGGCAGCCACCCTCACCACCTGGAATGAATGTGGCTGTAGTAGGGGAGGTTGTTGGCCGGGGGTTGGTCTAAGAGCAATTGCAGATGGCTTTTCTCTCATTAGGAGGTTGCACTCTCAATACCTCTGGCTTGGCAGGTACGGCGATTGGTGTAGCTGGCTAGTGAATTCAACCCTTGGTGCAGGGAGGTGGAGATGAACGATTCCAACGTCGTCGTAGACGCGCCGAACGTTTCGGCCATGCTGGGCAGCGCAGTCGGTTCTGATGAGGGTCTGCGGGACCGGGCATGGGGAGTGATGCTGGGGCTGGCGGCAGGGAACCTCTTGGGGCTGCCGATGGAGGGCTGGCACCATCGCGAGATTGATCGGTGGTACCCCAACGGGATCCTTGATATCGACGCCGGTGAGGCGTACAGCCCGATGGATGACGACCTGGCGCAGGCGGTGGACCTGGGAGAGGCGTTGTTGGAGGGAGGAGACTATGCCGGAGAATTCGGAAGACGGCTGGTTACGTGGCGGCGCGACAACGGGCGCGGAATCGGGATAACGACGAGTCGTGTAATAGATGTACTGGAGGCCGGGCATCGACCTCCGGATGCCGCGCAGATAGTCTATGAAGAGAACCCCATCGCTCCAAACGGCGGCGTCATGCGTTGCGCGCCGGTGGCACTGGCACGATTTGGCGAGCCCGAGAGGTTGGTCAGCGACAGCGCCGCGACGTGTGTCGTGACGCATTACGCGCCCACAACTCAGTGGTCGTTCATCATCGTCAACGCCGTCCTCGTCTTGCTGCTGAAAGGGACGCAACCGGATCTGTCTGTTCTGATGGAGGCGGCCTCGGCGGACGGATGTCCAGACCTGCTTGGGACGGCGGTGAAGGACAGGATCCCGTCTGATGTACTGGAGAGCATTGCTAATGCGATCCCCGTGCCGGAGGACTGCTCCTGGTTGCGAAGACACCAGAGGCTGATCGGACATACGCTGATCGCGCTGCAAGTAGGTTGGTGGTCGGCGATTACGCCACTGAACTTCGAGGGGGCACTGCGTCAGGTGGTAGAGGCCGGGGGCGATACCGACACCAACGGGGCCGTTGCAGGGGCGGTCTTGGGCGCGCGATACGGATCTTCGGCAATTCCGGGACGGTGGCTTGATGTGATTCCGCAGCGGGACAGAATTGAAGGTCTGGCGGACGCGCTGTTGGAGGGAGTCCGATAAGTGACTGGAACCCGTTCTTGGTGAGCTTGTCGAACCGTGAGTGACGCTTCGACCCTTCGACAGGCTCAGGGCGAACGGAGCATTTAGAGACGCCCTGTCAGGTCCGGCGGGGTGAACGCAGAGAGAAGAAGGCTGCAATTAGGCGGCGGGGCTCTCATTGAAGCCTCCCCACGGGCTGAATCAGGCGTATGAGCGCCTACTGGTTGACTCGAAGGAACACCCGTATAATCGTGCCCACCTCCAAGATCAGGAATTGAACATGACGACACTTTCAGAGGCCGTCTCCAAAGTCCCTGGCGTGGTGGGCGTGGCCGCCCGCCACCTTGAGACCGGGCGAACCGTCAAGCACAACGCCGACACGGTATTCTTCACCGCGAGCACGTTCAAGGTGCCAATTCTGGCGGAGATGTACCGACAGGTCGATACGGGCACGCTCGAACTTTCGCAGCGCGTCGATCTGACCGACAGTCTGCGTGTGCCCGGCTCCGGTGTGCTTAGAGAGCTTGGCAACGGCCTAGCCCCCACACTGCACGACCTCGCGATGCTCATGATAATCGTCAGCGACAATCTCGCAACGGACATCGTCTACCACACCGTCGGCAAAGATAACTTGAACCGGACGATGGCCGATCTAGGTCTCACGAAAACGAAGCTGCCGATGTCGTGCCGCGACCTCCTCTTCAGCCTGGCGGGACTAAAGGTAAGCGAGTCCATGGACGACTTCCTGGAGGTCTCCGATAGAGTGGAGCAGGGCTACCGCGGATTGTCTCCCGACTGCGACGCCCTGAACGAAGAGAAGTCCGATGTCTCCTCGCCCGCCGACATGGTGCGCCTGCTAGAAATCGTACATAACGGTGAATTCCTGACCCAGGAGTCCCGGGACGGAATGCTCCACATCCTCAAACGCCAGAAACTCAGAAGCATTATCCCCTATTACCTGCCGCCGGACGTGATCTCCGCCCACAAGACTGGGGGCGTGTACAGCGTGCGCTGCGACGTGGGGATCGTCTGGGGACCGAGCGGGCCGTACGCCGTGGCCATCATGGCAAAGCGGATTACGGATAGTACCGATCTCGACCCCAAGCTCGCGAGGATATCACGGATCATATTCGACGAGATGGCGGACTAGACGAGAACCTTGATCCTGATCTCGTTGCCTGCCTCGTCGTTGACGGTTTCTCCGTTGGCGACGAACGATTTGCGGACGTAGCCGAGGCCCACGTTCGCTCCACTATGGGGCAGGTGCGCGGCGGACGTAATGATTCCAATTCGTCTGCCGTCGTGAGTCAAGAAGGAGCCCGGCGCGGACATCTCACCATCCGACCGAAGCCCGACGAGGTACTTGCTGACTTTCTCGTAGGTCTGCAATCGGGTAATCACCTCTTGCCCGATGTAGCACCCCTTGGAGAAGCTGACACGGTGAACAAGGTTCGCCTCGTGCGGATTGTAGTCCTCCGTCAGCTCCTTGCCGAAGGCCGGGATGCCCCTTTGGACACGAACGGCTTCGACCATGTTCAAACGCACCGGGACCGCGCCCTTGTTGGCAAGGGACGCGAATAGAGGTCTCCCATGCTCGTCGCCGATGACTATATCGAACGAAGGCACTCCAAGGAAGTCACTGCGGTAAATCTCTGCAGGAACGGTAGCGACCTGATCACCCAATCGCCCAAAGGTCGCTAAGGACGTCACTTGACCTTTCGTCAGCACATCCAGGAATGCCGTCGAGCCTAGACCGGTAATCGAGAGCATCGCCGTGTTGCTCGTCACGTCTTCGACCGCCACGTCCTCAACGAAGGTATAGAAGTCTATCCACTCCGCGACCCGCTGCTGATTCCCCGGCGAGGTAAAGATAACTAGGCGGTCTTGGAGCCGGTGAACGTACAGGAGGTCTACGATGCGGCCCTTATTCGTCGTCAGCACGGTAGCAGCCCCTTCGCCGACTTCGACCGTCGCAAGCTCGTTCGTCGAAAGGCGATTCAGCAGGTCGAGCGCGTCTTCGCCCGTGAGGAGCAGCCGACCAACGTCGGAACGGTCCATAACCGCAACTCCAGCGGTCAGAGCGCGGTACTCGTCCTTGGTGGTCAACTCTCTATCGAGGACAACATCGATGTCGAGATTCGTTACGGGCCCCATGTAACGAGGATAGTCCGACGCGCACAAAGCGTCAACCGGACCGGCGGTGTCGAACTTCTCCCGATACGTCAGTGCAACGACCATCCCCGTCAGTTGATAGAAGCAGTGGACGGTACTATCATTAGATTTCCCAATCGGCCAGTTCGCGCCCTTGAGCTAACACCGAGGCGCGAGCGTCGTTAGAAGACAAGAGGGCATCATCCTTCATCTGGCATTAGCGCAAACGAAAACGGGTCTCGTCAGGGATCCGCTAATCTCCCACACGTGCTCGTGACATGAAGAAACTCTCGCTTACAAGGGTTATCGTCCGGCGCATCGCCGACGACTGGAAGCTCCTGCTGACAGTGTTCATAGGCATTGTCATTGCCACGACCATCGGCGCGGGCACTCCGATCTACCTCGAATCCCTCGACCAGCTTTCATTTAACGCGGCACTCGACCGCATCGAAGATGCAAAGATCGACATATTCGGCGCGGAAATCGTGGCGACCGAGAAATCTATCGAGCACGCCGAACGGGTTGTTTCGGACGCCATCGAAGAGCACATCGCCGAGGTGTACGACGGCCACGAACGGTATATCAAGAGCCGTGTCGCCATTATAGGAACGCCGGACATTCCCCTGGCCGAGGGTACTGGAGAGGGCATCTATATCTCGCGCGGGTATCTCCAGCACATCTCCAACCTACCGGAACACGTCAGATTCGTAGAAGGTCAGATGGCGTCCAGTACCATCGACAGTTCCAGGTTTGGTGTGCTCATCGAGGCGGTCGTTTCGTCCGAAATGGCCGAGCGATTCGAACTCGAAATAGACGATGAGATCATTCTCGCCACGGACCTGCTCGCCCAGAGAGCCGTATCGAGCGCCGCCAGCGATGCGCAGGACGACAGCGAACTGGCAGAGCTGCTAGATTCGACTCCGGCGCCCATTCCCGCCGGTCCACCGGGCATCGTCGTCATCGTTGTTGGTATCTTTGAACCCGTGGATCCTGAAGACCGGACGTGGGGCCCGGACGGAGAAGCTCTCAACCCTCCGGTTATCGAGACGCCCGCGCCATACCTGACGGTGCAGAAACCGGGGGAACCTCCTCTGGCCCTCTTCGCTGACGAGACGGCATTGCGCTTCGCATTGCAGGACCTCGTAGCTGAGACTACCTTCCTTGGACAGGAGACGTATATCAAGGGCGTGCCGATGCTGGTCGATACGCCGAACAACCCCCTCCCCATAAGCACTGGGCAGGGCATCATCGCCCGGCTGGGCTTCCTCGCGTCGCTGTCGAACTTCGAGGACAACATCGTATTGAATCAAGGCGGAATGGCATCAGCCGAGATTACACAAGGCCCACGCGGCCCCATTGTCGATGCGATTGTGCACAGCGGTGTTTCCGCGCGGACACAGACAGAGATCGGGGACGAGCTCCACTTCTCGCCTGAGTTGGGTCAGCGCGAGATTATTACGGTACGAATTGCCGGCTTTTACGAAGAGGACGACAAGGACTCACCCTATTGGCGTTCTACGGGGGCATTGCTTAGCCTCGACCCTCAACGGCAGGATACTCCCTTCCTCATTCTCTCCGACGACTCCCTTTCGACGGTCCCGATAATCCTCGCGCCGGAAGTTCTGGCGCAGCTTCTCTCGGAGACTTACCCCGGCGCAGTAGTAGGCCCTCAGTGGGTAATCGGGATCGATCACGAGCGACTGAAGGAATGGTCGGCAGCCGAGGCGAGAGAACGATTCCGGGCCTTCTCCGACGCCATCACTGCCGAACTGTCCGACGCGCGTCCGACCACCGAGTTCGTCGAAAACCTGACCGAGGCCGGCCAGCTACGGAATTTCTACGCCAAGATACCGATGCTGCTCCTCCTCACGGTCATCCTGCTAACCGTGCTGTTCTTCCTCGGCATCCTCGTTTCGTACCTGACTCAGAGCAGGGAAAGCGACTCATCGCTTCTCAAGACTCTCGGAGCTACTCTCACGCAGCTGACCCGGATATACACGACCGAAGGTCTGGTGATGGTCACGATAGCCGTAGTGGCGACCCCGTTCCTTGCCTACGGCATGGTCGCCGTTTCGGGAGTGCTCCCCTTCTTCGAGGAGATGAACAGCGGCAACCTCATGCCCATACGCTTTACCGCGACGCCCTTTATCATCTCGTTGGCGGTGGGTCTGCTCTGTCTAGCTATATTCGTAGTGCCGAATGTTCTCAGCACGCAGGGCGGCGTGCTCCTGCGGCGGCTCCAGACCTCCCGGCCTCTTGGGCTCCCCTTCCTCCAGCGATTCAATCTCGATATCGGAATCCTCGTCTTCGGCGGGCTAATCTACTGGGAACTGCAGAAGCGCGGGCAGTTCGTATACAGCGGCTTCTTTGAAGGGACCGAGGTGAATGAGGTTCTCCTGGTTGCGCCGGTCCTTTTCCTCATTGTCGTGACGCTCGTTTTTATGCGCTTCTTCCCTATGATCGTCCGTTACATCAGCGGCGAGTCGGCACGAATTGTCGATCTACTGGCTGCGGCATCGGTCGTCGCGGCGGTGGTAGGGGTCTACTGGCGGGAACGTGGAAATGAGACGCTGGACTGGCTGCTGCCGGGTGTAGCCGCGGTCGCGGTCCTCATCGCATACGGGGCTACGAAGCGATACTGGCACGACCGTAGGCGCCGATACGTTGGGCTGGCAGTTCAGGCGCTGCTAGTCGCCGGTTTCGTTGCCCTGCGGCCTCCCGTGTCCGGCGATCTTCTGTCCGTCCCGACGTGGGGACTCATAGCCGTAGCGCCCGCCCAGTTGCTCTTCATCGCATTTACCGGGCTGAGCCGCGTGACGCCCGTCTGGCTGGAAATCGGGCTGCTCCACATGTCGCGCAACCCACTTCAATATACCTGGCTCATTCTGCTGCTCGTCCTGGCGACCGGACTCGGGATATTGGCGACCACGGTCGGCGGCACACTCGAACGTAGCCAGATCGAACGAGTCCTCTTCGAAGAAGGAGCAGACATGCGGGTAACGGCATCCCTTCTCGCCCAGGGCGGGGTAAATGAGGTGTTCCGCAAGTCCAAGGAACTGGAGGAGGTCGAGCATGTCGTGCTCGGGCTCCGAGAGCGCGGTCAGACCGGTGGTTCCACCACGGAGGTACTCGCAGTGGACACATCCGAGTTCGCCAAAGTTGCCTGGTATCGCGACGACTTTTCGGACAGCACCCTTCCCAAATTGATGGACCGACTGAACCCGGATACGCCCACAGGGAGAATACCCCTGCCCGACGACACGAACGGCATCGGCCTGTGGGTGAAGCCCGATCCGTTCATCCCCGGCCTCGACCTGTACGCTCAAATTGAGAACGAACGAGGAGAGTTGCAGACCGTCATCCTCAATACGCTGCGAAGTGAGGACTGGCAGTTCATGATCGGGAACATTCCCGACCACGTCAAACCGCCGTTTTCGCTAGTCTCGATTCACATGTTCGAGCCGGGCGGCGATCCTAATGCAGGTCTGGACGCGTCTTCGGTGACACCAGGCACTCTCTACATCGACGACATCATCGTCACGGTCGGGTTTGAAAACCAGGAATTGGTCCTCGACGATTTCGAGGGAGGCGACCTAAGGTGGGAGGCGATCCTTACGTCCGCGGCATCGACCGAGGTCGTAGAGTACTCAACGACGGAAGTCCGAAGCGGATCGAGAGCCATTGCCTACACGTTCAGCGGGCAGACGACACAAGGCCTGCGAGGCTTCTACCCGACGTCCGAGCCGGGACCGCTGCCCGTAGTGATAGATTCGTCGCTCGTTCGAGCCGACCGACAGGAGGGCAGCACCTTCATTGCCTTGATTGGCCTCCGCTGGCTCCGCATGCAGGTAGTGGAAGTCGTAGATTTCTTCCCCACACACGATCCGAGCCAAGGCGGTCTGATCCTCACCGATCTGAACAGCCTGCTCGACCGCGCAAACGTGCTGCTCAATCACCACAGAATTCGAGCCTTGGACCTCTATTTCGACCTCGAGCCCGGCTCGCACGAGCAGGTCGGCGAGGCCATGGTCGAAATACTCGGTCCGCAGGGCGGCTCCGTCAGGGACGGACAGGGTCGCCTTGAAAGCCTGCAGATAAATCCCTTCGTCGCGGCGGGTTGGCGGCCCATGACAATTCTCTCGCCCACCATCGCGGTCTTCGCGGCAGCAGTTGGATATGTCACCTATCTCCTTCTTTTCGCCAAGAAGAGCGCGGCAGAGATCGGTTCGCTACGGACCCTTGGCCTGACGAGAGGCCAGCTGCTCAGGCTATTGGGCTTCGAGCACCTTGCCGTGGCCGCAATAGGTCTCGGTCTCGGCACGTGGGCCGGATTTCAGATGAGCCGCCTTACCGTCTCGCCGCTGGCCATCGACGAGACCGGACTCCCGGTGACTCCGCCATTCATTCTGTCGACGGACTGGTCAATCATGGGAACCACCTACGTCGCCCTAGGGCTCCTATTAGTCGGCGCTCTGTTCTTTCTCAACAGAGGAGTCGGCCAACTCGACCTCCGGGCCATATCACGCTTCGGTGAGTGATACGCATGCATCAGACATTGCAGGAATTCCAACTTATTTGGCGGTACAAGACCGGCGACGCCGTATCGTCCAGTCCGACTTTGGCAGACGGACGGGTCTTCGTGGGATCGGAGGACGGTAGCCTCCTCGCGCTGGACGCCGAATCAGGAGAACTGCGCTGGTCGTTTGAGGCCGGCGACAAAGTCTACTCTTCTCCGTGCATAGATAAAGGAACGGTATATGTCGGATCCTGGGACGGGTACGTCTACGCGCTCAACGCATCGTCCGGTGAAGTCCTGTGGCGCAGCCGGCTCGGAGAGGGTGTATTTTCCTCACCCGCGGTCGTCAATGGGATGGTGTACGTCGGCTCCGCCGAT
>JAPOPA010000313.1 GCA_026713145.1 Chloroflexota bacterium | reverse complement strand
CGTCCACAGGCGCATGGTGACGCCGATGACCTCGTAGCCCTGCTCGTGGAGCAACAAAGCGGCCACGGAGGAGTCAACGCCCCCGCTCATGGCGACTATTACCCGTCCCTTGCTCATACCATTCTCCGCCAAGAAACTCAGCTTTCCCTCGTCAGGTCACGCCAAGCCGCCAGGCTGAGGCGTTGCCGGGGGAGTTGGCAAGCCGAAGAGTTACCGGTTACGAGACCTTCGAGCTTGCGTATTCATTGTAGCCTTGGCGGAGAGGGCCAGGCAACTTGCTTCCACATCTTGAGAACGTCTCTGCCGGCCTACTGGGCCACGAACGACGTCATGGTATCCGAGTTCACGCGGACGGTGTACTTCTTGCCCGACTCGAAGTCGGAGCCGAGGGGGACGTTGGTCTCGATGACGGGGAAGTCGGCTGTGCAAATGACCATCGGATCGGCGACCTCGTGGTGAGTGACAATCACCTCGATGTCTTTCGTCACTCCCCGTCGGACTTCGTAGCCGTTGAACTGGGAGCAGCTGCTCCCCTTGGGTAGGCCGGAGACTACGCGCAGTTGGTACTGAGGAGGAGCGCTTTCCAAAATCATGATCTCCGCGCTCTCGACGGGCGACTCGGCAATGAAGCTGTGCCCCAAGTCGGACCTCGGCAGGCTGAAGGAGGTCGTCGTCATGTCGTTGACTATCACACGATAGGTCTCACCCGGCTCGAGTGATTCCCCAATTGGCTCCACAGCGTCGAGCTCGACCACCTGCTCGTCGCAGGGAATCGACCAGGAGGTGGGGGGAGGCTGCATCAGCGTTATGCTCGCGCGGATGGTATTGCCATCCACTTCCAGGCCCTGGCTGCCGGGTCGCGCGCAGTTCTCTATTGTGGACTGGAAGAATCCGATTCTCAGGAAGAGCTCCGGCTCATTCGGGATGAGGTTGGCCCACGCTACCTTGGCGGGAGTCTCGACCCATTGCCGCCAGTCTGTGCCCTCCTCGACCTGGTCCGGCGGAGGCTCCACCAGCACGAGGAGCATATCCACCTTGCTCGGATTACCGCCGGTGATTACGTCATACGTCGTGTCGTTGGTGAAGGCAAGTCGGCCGTCCGCCTCGATAATCCGCGCGCTTACGGAGTATCTGTTGCGGGAGTCGATGTCGTCGCGGTTGTACTCGACCTTGAATTTGATGGGCACCTGGCCGGGGCCTTCGATGGTCTGGCGAGCGATGAGCGGGGCTGCAGCGTCCTGGTAGGACACGTCCCGCAGCGACACGATCAGCTTCGCGTTGGGCGAGAGGGCGATCCTCTCCCGGTAGGTGACGGTACCGCTCACCGACGCGTTGGGACTCTTGCCCGATGGCACTTCAACTGTGGCGTTGGCCGGTCCGGCGTCGTCCCCGCAGGCGGCCAGTGCAAGCAGGAGGAGAGATATGCCCATAGCCGACAGCAGGGCGACCGTGATCTTGGCTTTCATCCGTACGACCTCCGCGATGAAGGTTCTACAACTTGCTTATTGTATAGACGACGGTGGAGGGTGTTTTGTTCCCCTACCCGTTCGCATGATGAGTTGCCCGCTGCGTCGACGGCCACCTTTTCTTGCCGACAAAGCAGAATCCGGTCATCACGGGTGATGAGAGCAATCCGTCTTCTCCCCGAAATAGAGAAGGGCGAGGAAGCAGCACTGCCCCCTCGCCCTTACTAAGGACGCACAGTCCCTAACTTGTGTCCCTACCTCACAAGCTCTTTACGCCGTCGCCGGGACATGAGAATGAATCCCTCTCCCACGACGACTAGCACAACACCGCCCACGCCCATGGCGAGCAGCACGACACCACCCGGAGCAATGTCACCGGTCACCGGAGGTGCAGGTTCGGGAAGCTCGTCGACCATGGGAGTGTCATCCGTCGCCGGGGGAGCCGGTTCAGGACTCTCATCGACGGACAGGGTTGCGGCATGGAGCGTCAATTGAGCCGTGGTGGCGTCGGTCCAGCCGTGGGTCTCCTTGCTCAGGTCCGCGTTTCCCACGATACCCGCGTGGATCGATCTCTCTCCCTCGCCCAGTCCCTCGGACAGCGCCGCCTCCGCTCCTCCCAGGCAAGGAATGGTCGCCGCCGTCTCGTCGTTTGCCTCCGAACCCGAATCGAAGACCTGCGCGGTCG
>JAPOPA010000131.1 GCA_026713145.1 Chloroflexota bacterium | reverse complement strand
GCTCGTCCAGCAACAGCAGGCGCGGCGACGTCGCCAACGCCCGTGCAAGGGCCACCCTCTGGCGCTCTCCTCCCGATAGCGTGTCAACGCTCCGGTCCAGCAGTCGCGTCAGGTCGAACAGGTCGAAGAGCTGCTCCGGGTCCGTCGTGCGCTGCCCCTCAGGCGTCAAGTAGTAGCCATAAAGGATGTTCTTCCTCACGTTCATATTCGGAAACAGCGCCGACGACTGGAACACGTACCCGAACCGCCGCTTCTCGGGAGGCACGACCTTCCGCTCGGAAGCCGAGAACAGCGTCGTCCCCATGACCGTGATCTGTCCGCTGTCGGGCCGCGTGAGACCCGCAATGCAGTTCAGCAGCGTCGTCTTGCCGCTCCCCGAAGGCCCGAACACCGAGGTCGCGCCCGCCTCGAACGTCACGTCGCAGTCCAGCGTGAACTGCGAAAATCGCTTGGTCACGGCGATATGTGCTACCGGCACGCTCATTACGGTCACGCAACCTCCGGGCGAGGCGTCTTCGCTAGCAGCCAGTTGTGTACCACCAGCGTCGCGACCGCAATGGCGATGGCAACGGCCGTCAGCAACAGCGCCGTCGAGTCGTCCCGCAGGATCACGGCGGAGTAGAGCGCCAGCGGCAGGGTCTGAGTCTTGCCCGCGATGTTCCCCGCGACCGTGATCGTCGCACCGAACTCGCTGATTGCCCGCACGAATCCCAGCAGCACGCCCGCCAGGATGCCCTTCATGGCCAGCGGCACGGTTATCGTGAAAAATACCCTCCGTGGGCCAGCGCCGAGGCTTCGAGCGGACATTTCCAGCCGCTCGTCCACTCCAGCCATCGCCACCATCGTCGCCCGCGCAATCAGTGGGAACGACACCACCGCCGATGCCGCAACCGCCGCAACCCACGTGAAAACGATATCAGCCCCCAGCAGCGCTTTCGTCAACCCGCCAATGGGCCCTTCACGCCCAAGCAGAAGCAGCAGGAAGAACCCTATCGCAATCGGCGGCACCGCAAGAGGAAGCGAGACAAGCACGTCCAAAATTAGGCGACCCGGCACTCGAGTCTTGACCAGCAGCCAGCTCACACCCAGCGCAAGGGGGATGTTTATCAAGGTGGCGACTATCGCCACCCGAAACGTGAGTTCAAGGAGTGACCAAGTCAAATCGGCCTACCTGATCGGCTCGAAGCCATGGGCGCGAAATATCTCGCCCGCCGCCGCCCCGGTGAGGAACCGCACAAAATCTGCCGCTGCCTCGTTCCGCTCGTCCAACGCCACCGTGACGACGGGATACACGATCGGCCCGTACGAGTCATGCGGGAAGATGTCCACAGTCTCCAGCCCCTTGGCAATCACCGCGTCCGTCGCGTACACGATGCCGACGCTCGCGTTGCCCGCCTCCACGAACGCCATCGCCGCCCGCACGTCCGGCGCCGTTACAATCTTCCCTTGCAGCGACTCCCACAACCCCGCCGACCTCAGCGCCTCACGCCCGTACGCCCCCGCAGGAGCGATATCCGGTGCCGCAATGGCAATCCGCTCGATGTTCGACGACGTGAGCGCGGCGGGCGAGCCTTCCTCCAGCGTCCGGTTCGTGACCACAACCAGCTTATTCGTCAGCAACTCTGCCTCCGACTCGACAAACCCCCGCTCACGCAGAAACGCGACCGGAGGCGCCCCCGCCGAGACGAACACGCTCGCCGGAGCCCCGCTGGCGATCTGCTGCGCCAGCGCCTGCGATGCCGCGTAGCTGGTCTGTACGTCCACCTCATGCTCCCGCTCGTACGCCGCCACCGCCTCATCGAATGCGTCCATCAGACTCGTCGCCGCGAACACCAGCAGCTCCTCCCGGTCACCGCCCGACCCACCCGAACACCCCACGACAAGAGCCACGGCCAAAAGAACTGCCGCCAACAGCGCCCCATATATACGACCGCTTCCATTCATACCCGCCGTATACCGTACCCCCCAACCCCCCGTTCGGCAAGCGACCTTCCGTTGACACCGCATCAGACCCGTCGATAGACTACCTGTACACACTCACGCGCCTCTCCCTTACATCTCCATGCCCAACCCCTCACCCCTCGCCGAATACATCGCCGAGAAAACATCGACGGGCGGCGATCTGAACACCGGCTTCGTCGCCTTCCTCGCATCACTCGAACAAATCAGCTCCGTCTCCCCGGAGGTCGTGACCGCCATCGTCCAGGAACTGGACGACCAGTCCAACAGCCTCAAGATGATCGCCTCGGAGAACTACTCCTCCCTCGCCGTCCAGCTCGCCACGGGCAACCTCCTTACCGACAAGTAGGCCGAGGGCTACCCCTACCACCGCTTCTATGCCGGATGCGACAACGTCGACGCCGTCGAGGGACGCGCCGTCGAGCTTGCAAAGGACCTCTTCGGCGCGGACCACGCCTACGTCCAGCCCCACTCCGGTGCTGACGCCAACCTCGTCGCCTACTGGGCCATCCTCGCCGCGAGAGTGCAGTCACCCTTCATGGAGAGCGTCGGACAGACCGACCCCTCAAAGCTGTCGGACGCTGAGTGGGCCGAGCTACGACATGCACTCGGCAACCAGCGAATGCTCGGCCTGAACTACTATTCCGGCGGCCACCTCTCGCACGGTTACCGCCTCAACGCCTCGGCCACGATGTTCGAGGTCCAGTCCTACGACGTCGACCGCGAGACCAACCTCCTCGACTACGACACCATACGTGACCACGCCAGGACATTCAGGCCTCTCATCCTCCTCGCCGGGTACAGCGCCTACTCCCGTAGGATCGACTTCAGCATCTTCCGCGAGATAGCCGACGAGGTCGGAGCCGTCCTCATGGTCGATATGGCCCACTTCGCCGGACTCGTGGCCGGTAAGGTGGACGGTTTCGCCGGCCCCAACGACCCCGTCGCACACGCCCACGTCGTCACCACAACCACCCACAAGACCCTGCGAGGCCCCCGCGGCGGCATGGTGCTCTCGACCGACGAGTTCGGCGAGTACGTCGACAAGGGCTGCCCCATGGTCCTCGGCGGTCCCATGCCCCACGTCATGGCCGCCAAGGCAGTCGCCTTCACCGAGGCATCCACCCCGGAATTCAAGACCTACGCCCGCGCCATCGTCGACAACGCCTCAGCCCTCGCGTCAGCCTGCATCGACAACGGCATGGACATCCTCACCGGCGGCACCGACAACCACCTCATGCTCGCCAACATCGCCCACTACGGCCTCACCGGACGCCAGGCCGAGTCCGCCGTCCGCGAGGCCAACGTCACCCTCAACCGCAACAGCATTCCCTTCGACCCCAACGGCGCGTGGTACACCTCCGGCCTCCGCTTCGGAACGCCCGCCCTGACAAGCCGAGGCATGGGTACAACGGAGATGACAGAAATCGCCTCCATCATGGCCTCCGTCCTCTCCGCCACAAAGCCCCGCGCCATCACCAGGGGCAGACTCGCCGGACAGCTCAGCAAGGCCCGCGCCACAACCGACGCCGAGACCGTCGACGCTGCCCGCGCCCGCGTCCACGACCTCCTCTCCGCCTTCCCCCTCTACCCCGACCTCGACCTCGACTACCTGAAAAAGTCGTTCACCTAGAGCGGACCCGCAAAAAAACCGTACCTCTAACCCGACTCGTATGGCGCGCCAGGTGGCAATCGCGCACCGTCATTGCTCCGCAAATGGCCCCCTCAGCGCCTCCGCAGCAGCCGCCTGCTCCGCCAGCGACTTCCGCTTCCCCTCACCCCTTCCGGCAACCTCGCCACCCACCGCCACCTCCGCCACGAACAGCCGGTCATGGTCCGCCCCCTCCTCGTGAACGATCCGATACGTCGGCGACGGCAGCCCCTCAGCCTGCACTGCCTCCTGCAGCTCCGACTTCGGATTCGCTGACACCGCCGCCTCATCCAGCGAGGACACCCTGTCGCCGAGTACCCGTAACACCACCTCCCGCGCCGCCTCATACCCCTGATCGAGGAATACCGCCCCGATCACCGCCTCCACCCCCGCCGACAGGTTCGTCGGCCGCTCTCGCCCGCCTCCCGCCTCCTCACCTCTCCCCATTCGTAACATCTCGCCCAGCCCGATACCTCGCGCCGCCTCCGCCAGCGTCGCCTCCTGCACCAGCGCCGCGCGCGCCTGAGTCAACATCCCTTCGGGCCAGCCGGGGTTCGCCGCGTACAACTCCTCGGCAACCGCCATGCCCAACACCGCGTCGCCCAGGTACTCCAACCGCTCGTTCGACTCCAGGGCCCCATCGGGGTTCTCATTGAGGAACGAGCTGTGAACCAGCGCCAGCCGCAACAGCCCCGAGTCCCGAAACCGGACGCCAAGCGCCTCCTCAAACTCCCTCAAACGTGCCATTCAAACCCCTCCTGGAAGACCCTCTTGTTGCTCTCTCGCCCATGAAGAGAGAGAGCCTGACCCATGTGACATATTTGTAACATCTGTACAATACACTGGAAACTCAGTCCATCCATACTGATACCCGGATATCACCGAGAATCGAGGTAACCGTACGCAATCGAAGAGACATTTGGAATGGCAGCGTTCCTGCGTCTTGTTCGCGGTCGGGGTAATTCTTCCGAGCCGAATACGAAAGCGGAATAAGGACTCCTGATCGACCCGTCCGCACAGGCCACACCGCATTCTCCAACAAAATGAACGGCCCGGCCGCAGGTCGTTCTTTCTTTATAAGAGGGCCTGCGACAAACGTCACGTACTTGACGAATCGCCGCAAATTCACGGAAAATCGCAACGATCAACTTCTAGAAGGAGTGACTATGGACTATTACAAGGCAGAATACATCTGGATAGACGGTTCGGAGCCGACCGCCAAGCTCCGCTCCAAGACCAAGATCGTCCCCAAGGGCGAGGAGCCTCCCATTTGGGGCTTCGATGGGTCGAGCACCAACCAGGCCCCCGGCGAGAACTCGGACTGTGTGCTGAGGCCGGTCTACACCTGTCCCGATCCCATCCGCGGCGGCGACGACATCCTCGCGATGTGCGAGGTCCTGCTGACCGACATGTCGCCTCACCCGTCCAACACGAGGGCCGCCTGCGCCGAGGCCGCCGAAAAGTACGCTGACTTCGATATGTGGTTCGGCATCGAGCAGGAATATACCTTCTTCGACGGCATCAAGCCCCTCGGCTGGCCCGACAACGGCTTCCCCGCCCCACAGGGCGGCTACTACTGCGGAGTAGGCTCCGACGAGGTCTTCGGACGCCCCATCGTCGAGGCCCACATGGACGCCTGCCTCACGGCCGGACTTAGCATCTCCGGCATCAATGCCGAGGTCATGCCCGCGCAGTGGGAATTCCAGGTTGGACCCGTCGGCGCTCCCGCCGTCGCCGACGAGCTCTGGATCGCCCGCTGGCTCCTCTATCGCATCGGTGAAGATATCCACATCTCCGACGACGTAAACACCGGCGTCTCCGCAAGGCTGGACCCCAAGCCCGTCCACGGTGACTGGAATGGCGCGGGCGCTCACTGCAACTTCTCGACCGTGCAGATGCGCGAGAACTACGACGCCTGCATCGACGCCGCCGAGGCCCTCAAGGGCAACCACGAGGCCCACATCGTCGAATACGGCGACCGCATCGAAGAGCGCCTGACAGGACACCACGAGACCTGCTCCTACAAGGAGTTCAGGTACGGCGTGTCCGACAGAGGCGCGTCCGTTCGCATCCCCTGGCAGGTCCACCGCGACGGCGGAGGCTACATCGAGGACAGGCGGCCCAACGCCAACTGCGACCCCTACAGGGTCACTCGACTCATACTCAACACGGTGTGCGGAGCGGCCTCCTAAGGTCACGCCCCCCTCGGGGCGGAGCAATCGCCCGAAACAAAACGCCGTCGGTCCCAAGAGGTACCGGCGGCGTTCTTGCACAACTGATCCGCGCGAGACATGGCGGTGGGGCCGACGGAAAGACCGCCCCAGATGACGATTAGCCGCATAACGACGACGCGGAGCGCATTGACAGAAAAATTCATGAATAGCTATACTGAACGTTCCCCGCAGGCCACAACGGGCCGTTGAGAATCTGGAGTCCCGAAAGCACGGACACCATGCCGACGACGCTGGAACGAGACCCGGAAGAGATCGAGTACGTCCTCCGCAAGGCGCGGGAGAATGACGTCAAATTCATTCGCCTCTGGTTCACCGACATCCTCGGAAGCCTCAAGGGCTTGGCAGTCACCGTCGAGGAACTGGAGATCGCACTCACGCGAGGCATGAATTTCGACGGCTCATCCATCGAGGGCTTCGCTCGCTACCGCGAGACCGACATGTACGCCCTCCCGGATCCGACCACCTTCAGCCTCCTCCCGTGGCGGCCAAAGACCAACGCCGTCGCCAGGATGTTCTGCGACCTCATCACCCCGACCGGTGAGCCCTTCGAGGGCGACTCCCGCGCCGTCCTTCGCCGAAATCTCGAACGCGCAGCCAAGCTCGGCTACACCTACTACGTCGCGCCGGAGCTGGAATACTTCTACTTTAAGGACTCCAAAGGCATCGAGTACCTCGATGAGGCCGGCTACTTCGACCAGAACCCTCAGGACCTCGCGACGAATCTCCGCCGCGAGACCGTCCTGACCCTCGAGGACCTCGAAATTCCCGTCGTGTTCAGCCACCACGAGGTCGCCCCCAGCCAGCATGAGATAGACCTCCGACACACCGACGCCCTCACCATGGCCGACACCGTCATGACCTGCCGCGTGGTCATCAAGGAGGTCGCCGTCAGCCAGGGGTGCTACGCCACCTTCATGCCCAAGCCCGTCTACGGCATCAACGGCAGCGGAATGCACACCCACCAGTCCCTATCCAATGG
>JAPOPA010000312.1 GCA_026713145.1 Chloroflexota bacterium | reverse complement strand
TCCACCTTGTACTGGAGAGCAGGCATGTCTTCGTATGTCCTCCTTATGGGATCATACACAAGACTAACCTATTTCTTATATTTGTCAAATATACCTAGAAACGGTACTAGTGTCCACCTGGGCAATCGCCGAAGAGAGTTCATCAAATGAATTGTCCGGAAACAGAAGACTCCATAGAGCTGAGAGTAGCGTGTCAAGACGACAAGGAGTTTATCTACGACGTGAAGCGCGCTGCCATGTTTGAGTACATCGAGCAGACATGGGGCTGGGACGAGGATGAGCAGCGTGAGATTCACGAGAGGCGCTTCGGTTCGCAGGAGTTTCAGATCGTGAGTGTTGGTGGGCATGACGTGGGCATCATGTCGGTGGCTCTTGAGCCTGATAGTCTATTTCTCAATCAGATCTATATATTGCCAGAACACCAAGGGCGGGGGATTGGCAGTGCATGTATGCAGAACGTCATTGAAAGAGCGACTGAGTCTAGCTTGCCTGTCAAGCTCAAGGTGCTAAGGGTCAATCACCGGGCGGCGGCCTTCTACGAGAGACTTGGCTTTACCATTACGGACGAAACGGGCACTCACTTTATGATGCAGAGGGAATGACTACTAGACTATCGGCCAAGAGAATCGTGAAAGCGAGGAGGGACCACCTATGAACGACGACCGCGAGATGTTTGTCGTGAACACACAGTGCGCCGTCTTCCGAGGTGAGCGAATCCTCATGATCGTGAGGGGGCAGGGGGTCCAGCACGCTCCGGGAGTCCTTGCGTTCCCCGGCGGCAAGGTCGAGCTTGAGGACGGGCCGGCAGACGTGCTCGAAACAGCAGTGCGGCGCGAGGTGCTGGAGGAGACGGGCATCATCGTTTCGCCTGAATTGGAATACGTTCGGAGTGTCTCTTTCTCCATGAACGACGGGACTCCGGTGGTGGACGCGTTGTTCATGGGAGAATACCGGGAAGGGGAACCTCGAATCACAGACCCCGACGAGGTGGCCGACATCCGGTGGATGACAGCGGTCGAAGTACTTGCTGAGGACGAGACGCCGCCGTGGCTGAAGGATGCGATCAACCTACTTGTCGTTCGCAGAGGAGAAGCTGGCCATGTCCGATGAGCGCATGAATTTCATCGCGGCGACGCTATGCGCAGTGGTCCGCGGCAAACGCTTCCTCGTGATCGTAAGGGCTGACGGCATCAAGGACGCTCCCGGAGCGCTGGTCTTTCCCGGGGCCAAGGTGGAGGTCGGGGACGGACTGGATGACGTACTCAAAACTGCCGTCCGGCGTGAAGTGCTGGAAGAGACGGGCATCTCCGTTTCGCCCGACTTGGAATTTATTCAGAGCAAGACATTCGAGCTCAGTGATGGGACACCGGTGGTGGACATCCTCTTCCTCGGCATTTATGTCGAAGGTGAGCCGCGTATTTCAGTCCCCGAAGAGGTTGCAGCTATTCACTGGATGACTGAGGACGAGATTCTCGCACACGAAAAAGCGCCGCAGTGCCTCAAGAATGCCATCAACCTCATTGGTGCTCATAGAGAAGATTCAGGCCATGTCCGATGAGCGCATGACTTTCATCGTGGCGACACAGTGTGCTGTTGTCCGCGGCGAACGCTTCCTTGTGATAGTAAGGGCTCACGGCATCAAGGACGCTCCCGGAGCAATGGTATTTCCCGGTGGCAAGGTCGAGGTAGAGGACGGGCCGGCCGAAGTTCTCGAAACCGCCGTCCGTCGTGAAGTTCTGGAAGAGACGGGCATCTCCGTTACTTCCGACTTGGAGTACGTTCGGAGCTTGTTCTACGCGCTGGATGATGGGAGTCCGGTCGTCGACACGCTTTTCCTCGGGATGTACCTGGAGGGTGAGCCGCACATCGCCGACACCGACGAGGTCGCTGAAGCCATTTGGATGACGGCGGACGAGATCCTGGCCCATGACAAGACGCCTGATTGGAACAGGCCCGACGTCCTCTTGGTCGAGGCTCTCAGACGACGGCGGACTCGCCTCCGTCCATGTTGATCGCGGTGCCCGTGATGAAGCTGGCGCGCTCGGAGGCGAGGAATGTGATGAGGTCTGCGACCTCCTCGGCAGTGCCGATGCGGCCCAGTGGAACGCCTGCTCCCTGTTGAGCGTAGAACTCGTCCTCGGTCAGGTCGGTTCCCTCGGCCTGTAGCTCCTCCCACTCGCGACGGAACTGTCCGCTTCGGGCGAGGCCGATGCAGACCGTGTTGACGAGTATTCCGTGCGGTGCGAACTCGCGCGACATTGACTTGGTCAGCGCGATGCCCGCCGCGCGGGATACCGTCGTGGGTACGGTCGCCGCTTCGGGCTGCTTCCCGCCGATGCTCGTGACGTTGATGATCCGGCCGCCGCCGCCTTCGATCATGTGCGGTATCGCGAGTCGCGAGCACCTGAGGGCACCGAATAGCTTGGTATCGAGATCGCCGTGCCAGATGGCATCGTCCATTTCAAGCAGCGGTCCGGCCGCTGACCCTCCGGCGTTGTTCACCAGGATGTCGAGACGCCCGAACCGGCGCAAGGTCTCATCGAAGAACCGTTCAATCTGCTCCTTATCCCGTACGTCAGCGGGCACGGCCAGGACGTCCTCGCCGGTGGTCTGGTGAATGTCGTCGGCTGCCTGTTCTAGGTGTTCCGGGTTGCGCGCGCATATGGCGACCTTGACGCCCTCGCGTCCCATCGTTATGGCGGTCGCCTTGCCGAGCCCGTCGCTGCCCCCGGTAATCAGTGCGACCTTGCCGTTCAGTCCCAGTTGCACCGTTCAGCAGTCCTCTCGTTGGTACGCCTTGTCCAACAGGTCGGTCACGTACGTGACCTCGACCGGCGGGCCGTACCGCTGGGTCCCGTACTGCAGTTGGAGTACACATCCCGGATTGGCCGTCGCCAGCACGCCTGCCCCTGTCTTGCCGACGTTCTTCATCTTGGAATCGAGGACACGGAGCGAGAAGTCCCTTTCCGTGATGGTGTACGTCCCTCCCGCGCCACAGCAGACGTCCGAACGTTCCATCTCGACGAGTTCAACGCCCGGTATCGAGTTCAGAATCGCCCTCGGCGCGTCCGTGATTTTCTGCGCGTTGGCAAGGTGGCACGAGTCCTGGTATGTCACTCGCTTTTCGACCCTGCCTGTCGGCGGGGTGAAGGGCAGCTCGACGAGGTACTCGTGGATATCCTTGACTGTCGCGCTGAAGCTCGCGGCGCGTCCGGCGTAGTCGGGGTCGCCTTCCAGCAGATGGCCGTACTCCTTCATCCTCGCGCCGCACCCGGCAGATGCGATGATGACGGCATTCACGCCACGGACTTCGAATGCGTCGATGTTGTTCCGGGCCAGCTCCCTCGCGCGGTCAAGGTCGCCGACGTGACTGTGGATGGCTCCACAGCAGCCCTGGCCCTCGGTGACCTCCACCTCGCACCCGTTCCGCGTGAGGACTCGCACCGCTGCGTCCATCTCCGGCCCGTGCATCAGCGGCATGATGCATCCCGATAGGATGGCGACTCTCGCTCGAGCCTCCCCGTTTGCCGGGTAGACCTGCCCTCGTGCTTGGAAGCGCCGCTGGGACACCGTCGGTGTGGACATTTCCAGCTCCGCAAGTCCGGGGGCCAGCGTCGTGAGAATCTTGGTCTTTCGCACCGCCGATTGGAGCCCGCTCGATTGGTATAGCCGCAACCCGCTTGCCACAAATTCGAGGCGGCCCTGCTTGGGCATGATGGAGTTGAGGACGAAGGTTCCCACTACGCGGGCAAGAAGCCCTTTCTTGCGTCTCTGCTCGACCTCGCTCATCGTGGCTTCAATGAGGTTGCCGTAAGGAACGCCTGACGGGCAGGCGACCTCGCAAGCGCGGCACTGGATACAGAGGTCCCAGTGGCGGTAGACCTGGGGCGTTATCCCGATGCGCCCCTCGTTCACGGCTTTCATCAGGGCGATGCGGCCCCTCGGAGACTCGGTCTCCAGCCCCGTCTCTAGATAGGTGGGGCAGGCCTGCAGGCAGAACCCGCAATGGACGCACTTGTACATGTCCTCTTCCCGCGGTCCGTCGGACGCGGAGAAACCTGGATGCGCCACGATTGGCTCAGTCCACGTCATCAGATGCTACCCATGAAGCGACCGGGATTGAGGACCCGATTCGGGTCGAATTGTCGCTTGAGATTCCGCATCGTGTCGATGGCGGAGGTCGTTTCGCCCCACACGTCGAGAGTTTCCTTCATGGAAGCCGGGGCGTGAGTGACGACCGCCGTCCCACCGGTTCTGAGAACGGCCTGTATGGTCCTGGATATCGCGGATCTCACGTGCTCAGTTGAGTACTCACCCTCGATGTTGAGCCAGTGGATGTCGACTACACCCTGCGCGGTCTGGGTGGTTGCCCTCCACGCGAGGCCTGTGGAGTCCTCGATGTCCTGCATGGACTGGATGATACGCGGAGTGTCCGAAGGAAGAACGTTCGCCCTGATGCCCGCGACTGGAGTGGTCTCTTCAGTCCACCCGTAGTCCCCCATCCGCCTCCACATCATCGCCGCGTCGTTGTCGCCGATCACATCGCGTTGTGCCGATCCTGATTGACGGTATATCGATGCAACGTCGTCGATCTGCCTCTGGACGCTCCTCGCGCGTCCTCCGATTCGAACCAAGAGGGACGGTCGAGCTTCATCTGTGCCACGTCCTCCTGCACCCGGTTGCTGCCCGTGCAACGTAGAAATTGCCAGAGGCGTGAGACCGCTCCCATACACGGCGAGTGCGGCACCGAGGCAGCTTGCGTCGGAGTCGAAGGTCGCCATCACGGTAGCCTGCCGGGATGGGAGCGGGGTCAGCTTGAATGACACCTCCGCGATGATGCCGAGCGTGCCAAGCGCGCCTATGTGCATCCGCGCCATGTCGTATCCGCTGACGTTCTTGACGACCTGCCCTCCGGTCTTGGTGATCGTGCCGTCCGCCATCACGGTCCTCATGCCGATTACGATGTCGCGCGGACTCCAGTTCTGCCACGTCATTGGGCCGCTCCAGCCGACGGCGAGAGTACCGCCGATGGTGGCGCGATCGGGCAGGGGAGGGTCGATTGCGAGGAACTGGCCGTGCTCTGCCAGGATTTCCTGCACCCGCGAAACGGTTATACCCGCCTCGAAGGTGGCGGTCAGGTCGGCAGCGTTGCGTGCCAGTACCTGATTGACGCCGGACATGTCGACTGCAAGGTCGAGTGAGTCCGGGGAGTTTCCGAGACTTGTGCGAGTCATACCTCCCAGCGGTTCTACGGACAGGCCGTGCTCGCTGGCGACCGACATTACCTCCGATATCCCCTGCGGCGAGACGGGGCGTGCAATGACACTCGGTGTCTTGCCCTCGACGGAATAGTCGCTCGCTGCATCACCGGTCACGGTGTCGATTGACAAGGAACTGAGCGAGGATATGATCCCCTCAAGCCGAGTGAGATTCGCGGACACTGTTTTGATGCTCATACGTAGGCGTTGGCCGCCGTTTTGGCGAAGCCAGACGCGGGATGTCGCGTGCCGTGCGAGGCGCCCGTGGGGAATATCTTGCCGGGGTTGAACAATTCTCCAGACCCGAAGGCGGGCTTGAGTTGCGCCATGGCATCCAAGTCTTCCTGCGAGAACATGAGCGGCATGTATTCCTGCTTTTCCATGCCGATGCCGTGTTCACCGGAGAGGACACCGCCCGCGTCGAGGCACACTTCCAGGATCTTGCCGCCCGCCTCCAAGGCCCTGTCGGTGTCTCCGGGCTTGCGCTCGTCGAAGAGGATGAGGGGATGCAGGTTGCCGTCCCCGGCATGGAGCAGGTTGGCGATGGGCAGGCCTGATTCAGCGGCCACTTTCTCAACCTCGCCGAGCACCTCCATGAGCTTGGTGCGCGGGACCGTGCCGTCAACGAGGTAATAGTTGGGCGCGAGCCAGCCAAGGGCCCCGATAACACCCTTACGAGCCGCCCAGAGTCGCTCACGCTCCTCGCCGCTCGTTGCCGTCAGGATCTCCATTGGCTCGTAGGTACGGCAGACATTCGCGATCTCCTCCGCCTCCTCCTCGACCTCCTCGCGAAGGCCGTCGACCTCGACGAGCAGCACGGCTCCCGCCTCTTCCGGGTAACCGGCGTTCATCGACGCTTCGGCGGCGCGGATGCAGAGCGCGTCCATCATTTCTATCGCGGCTGGGACGATGCCCGCTCCTATGATGCCGGATACGGCAGAGCTTGCGTCGTCCACGGTCTTGAACACGGCAAGCAGCGTCTTCACCGCCTCGGGCGCTTTCAGCAGACGGACGACGACCTTCGTCACGATGCCGAGCGTGCCCTCGGAGCCGACCATAATGCCGCGCAGGTCGTAGCCGGGCGCCTCGCGCGTCTTCCCGCCGTACCAGTGCACGGACCCGTCGGCCAGGACGACCTCCATGCCGAGAACGTGATTGGTTGTCACGCCGTATGCGAGGCAGTGCGGTCCGCCGGAATTTTCCGCGACGTTTCCGCCGATAGTGCACGCCTTCTGGCTCGAAGGATCGGGCGCGTAGTAGAGGCCGTACTTGCTGGAGGCGGCGGTGAGGTCGATGTTGACCACGCCAGGCTCCACGACGGCCAGCCGGTTGACCTCGTCGATCTCCAGGATGCCCGTCATGCGCGTAAGCGCCACGACGATGCCGCCATGCTCGGCGATGGCCCCGCCGCTCAGGCCGGTTCCCGCTCCACGGGCAACCACGGGTACGCCGTGTGCGGCTGCAGTCTTCACCACGTTGGAGACCTCTTTGGTCGTACGGGGAAGGACGACGACCGTCGGCAAGGCGCGGTCGACCGAGCCGTCGTACTCGAAGACGATCAGGTCCTCGGCTTTGTGCACCACGTTGGGCGCGCCGACGATTTCGGCAAGGTCACGGATGAGGTCGGAGTTGGTCATGGGTTGATAACCCCATGATAGTGAATTGGAGGAATCGCTTCAATGCGGGGTGGGTCGATCTCCCTGCCACAAAGCACTGAGTTTTGCCCAGGCAAGGAGACTGAATCTTCATTTTCACGAGAGGAGACTTTTGAGTAGCTTACTGTGCCGGGCGAAATAGAGAATTGGAACTAGCAATGACCAACCCAGGTCCGACCCCTCTGGATTTCGGCCCTCGCCGGTATGAAGAATGCGCCGAATGCTGCACAGCTAGCACGGGATCCCTATAGTTTTGATATTACGATTCACCCTCACCCTAACCCTCTCCCACGTCGGAGGCTGTCTCATAAGTAGGTTATCTTGTTGAAAATACAGAGGTTCTAGGGGTAAGTTCGTGTTGTTGCACCTGCTTTAGGAGAAGTGGCATGCCATTTCGGGACTTCAATCGGGAACAGGGGTG
>JAPOPA010000310.1 GCA_026713145.1 Chloroflexota bacterium | reverse complement strand
GTGTCCAAGTCGATCATACGAATACGGTGGCTCTCCGTCTCGGCTATGTAGAGATTGTCCGCTGAGTCGATGGCGAGTGAGGATGGGCTATTGAAGATGGCAACGGTGGAAGTGCTGTTTGGACCTGGTAAACCAACCTCGGTGATCGCGGTGATGACTCCGCTGGTGACATTTAACCGGAGCACACGGTCGTTCCCTGCGTCTGCTATGTACAGGCGACCTTCCGAGTCGAATGCCAGGCCTTCCGGGGAATAAAGATGCGTGTCGGTTCCGAGTCTGCCTACGCCGCGGCTTCCGATGACGCCGTTGCCCGCGACAGTGCTTATGAGCCCTGTGGAAAGTTCAACTCGCCTCACTCGGTGATTGCCTGTGTCGGAGAAATAGACATCGCCATTCGAGTCAATAGCAACGTCGCTTGGGGACTGAAGCGTTGCCCTAGTGGCCGGGACGAGTTCGCCGGAGAAGCTGGCTTCGCCGTTGCCGGCGACGGTAACCAGTATCTTAGGGCTCCGCTCGCCCGCGCTAACGACGGCTCTGACCCTTTGATTGCCTGTGTCGGCGATATGGATATCCCCCACCGGGCTAACGGCGACTGCGGAGGGGGAGTTAAGGCTGGACACAATAGCATTTCTATCGTCACCGTCGTAGCCCGCAGCCCCGTCGAAGGCCCCCGCCTCGGTGGTTATCAGCGTGTCTTCGATGACATCGTTGAGGAGGATTCTTCGAACGAGGTTGTTGCCCGTGTCGGCAACGTAGAGATTTCTTTGTTCCCGGTCGAAAGTGAGACTTTGGGGACTACGGAGGACGGCGTTTTGAGCTGGGCGGGAAATGGCGACGGTGACCGGATTGACGAGCACATTCCTCTTCCCCGCGAGGGTAAGGATTACGCCTAGCGTGTCAATTTGGCGGATGAGATGGCTGCCGGTGTCGGCAATATAGACTTTGCCCGAGTCGTCCACGGCGACATCTCCGGGCTGGTTGAGGTCGGCGTCTTCGGCCCGCCCCAGGTCGCCGCTGGAACCCGCAATGCCGGTACCGGCGATGGTCGTGACTATACCTTCGAGCACGTCGACCTTTCGGATTCGGTTGTTGAGCGTGTCCGCGATATATACGTTGCCGTGCTGGTCTACGTCCACTCCATGCGGCGCGTGAAAGGCTGCGTCCAGGGCCGAACCGTCGTCGCCCTCGAATCCGGGGCTTCCGGAACCCGCGACGGTGGTGATGATTCCGGTAGCAAGGTTGATTTTTCGAATGCGGTGGTTGCCGGAGTCTGCAATGTAAAGATTGTCATCGTCGTCGAAGGCGAGTCCGAAGGGCGAACTGAGCGCGGCGGCCGATGCGGAGCCTCCGTCTCCGGAGAAGCCCGGAGTGCCGGTGCCGGCAATTGTGGAGATGATGTTTCTTTCAATATCGACCTTGCGAATTCGGTGAGCCGCGCCGTCGGCGATATAGATGTCGCCGCTGCTGTCGATAGCGACGCCGACCGGAGACGTGAGAGCCGCGAGAGTCGGTCTGCCGCCATCGCCGACTCCGCCACCGGCGACTGTTGCAATGTCACCCGTTTGGGCATGCGTCGGCATAACAATGAGGAGGATCGCCGCTGCGGCGGCCACAGCGACGAGACCAATTGTGGAGGTGCGAATTGCCATGCCGTTTGTGAAGCTTGAGTAGGTCAAGTTAGGTACGGTAGGAATCATGATAGACGGTTCGACTGGTTTCTGCTAGGTATTATACAATACCTTATATTGAAATTGGAAAGATCCTAATTCGTCGGAAGAAGCATCGTAGTCAAACAGCGGGACAATGGCCCTTGGCTGGACTTTGTACAAAACTAATGCTGTTCTCATTTGAATATGACAGTCTAATTTAGAGGCGCGTATCCCCTCTCCCGTCGTGGGGGAGGTTTTAAGGTGAGGCTGTCTTGAGTAAGCTACCAAAATCATATGGAATCGGTACTAAGCTGGACTTTGTACAAAGTATAGACAAAAGACGGGAACAGGGTAAGCTAACAAGACCAAACCATCACGAAAGGTCAAGTCATGCTCACCCTGCCCGATGCGATTATATCCTTACTCAACCCGTTCGCGCCGATGTTTCAGGCCAGAACATGGTCGAAAGTGCAGGTGCTCCTGATTGGGGCAATCCTGGCCACGCGCAAGCGCACCGTCACCTCGGCGCTCCGCGTCATGGGACTCAGCGACGACACCAGCTTTGCCCGTTACCACCACGTTCTCAACCGTGCCGAGTGGTCACCTCTCCAGTTGAGCCGTGTATTGCTGTCGCTCTTGGGTCAATACCTCGATCACGGCGATGGCCCGCTGGTGTTTGGGATCGACGAGACACTGGAGCGAAGGCGAGGCGGTCGGATCAAGGCCAAGGGGATATATCGCCACGTAGTGCGCTCCAGCGGGAGCCACTTCGTCAAGGCCTCCGGCCTGCGCTGGGTAAGTCTGATGTTGTTAACGACCATACCCTGGGCAGATCGAACATGGGCGTTACCTGTGCAGACGGCCCTGGCGCCGTCTGAACGGTACTATCAGCAGTTGTGTCGGACTCACAAGAAGCTGACCGACTGGGCGCGCCAGCTGATAGTCCAACTCCGTCGCTGGTTACCCAACCGTCCTCTGGTAATAGTGGCCGACAGTAGCTACGCTGCTCTGGATCTGCTCGCATTCTGTCAGTCCATGACTCGTCCAGTCACCTTCATCACCCAGTTGCGTCTGGACGCCGCGCTCTATGAACCCGCTCGACCTCGACTGCCCGGACAGATGGGGCGTCCGCGCCTCAAAGGAGAACGATTGCCTGCATTGAGTGAACTCCTTGAATGCTCCGATGCAGGTTGGACCACGATGTCTGTGGGCTGGTACGACGGCGCCATCCGCACGATGGAGGTCGTCTCTCAAACAGCGGTCTGGTATCACGCGGGCAAGCCACCGGTGCACATTCGCTGGGTCATCATTCGAGACCCCCTACACCAGTTCGACTCCCAAGCGCTGCTGTGTACCGATACCTCGATCAGTCCAGTCCAGATCATCGAGTGGTTCGTGCTGCGCTGGCAGATCGAGGTAACCTTTCAGGAGACGCGCACTCACCTGGGGGTAGAGACTCAACGCCAGTGGTCAGATCGTGCTATATCACGGACCACTCCGATACTGTTGGGACTGTTCTTCTGGATAACACTCGCAGCCCACCTGTTGGGAGATTGCCAACTGTCGACTCCACGATCAGCGGCATGGTATGCCAATTAAGTGCCGACTTTCGTCGATGCGATCGCTTTGGTGCGCCGCCACCTTTGGGTTGCTTCTGAGACTTTCTGCACGTCGTCGCAGAAACCCGATATGCAACAAGTCTCAACGCCCATGTTTAACAGATTCATAGAATCGCTGACCTACGCAGCCTGAAATGTACAAGTTCCAGCTAAGAGTCGGTACAGACCTGGAGTCCCAGGCTGTCAAAGTCGGTGTCTTGAACTTCGGCCAGTCCCGCCGGTAGGCACCCACTGAAGTCGTTGTCGGCAAACCGCCACTGAATTAGGTTGCTCATCTCACCCAACACTTCTGGTATCTGACCCGTCAGCTGGTTCTCACTCAGCCAAAGCCGCTCCAATTTCTCCAGGTTGCCCAGCTCCTCGGGGATCGATCCACGCAACAAATTCCCATGCAGCCACATGAACCTCAGGGTATCCAGGTCGCCAAGCGCGGCCGGGATCGCACCTTCCAACTCGTTACGATGTAGTCTCAAATGGGTCAGGCTACTCAAGTCGCCCAACTC
>JAPOPA010000307.1 GCA_026713145.1 Chloroflexota bacterium | reverse complement strand
TCCTGTTGTTCGTCGGTAGTCAGTCTGATACGGTACTTCTTGGTAGACATCATGGCTCCTCCTCGGTTCAAAGGTACGATTGAGCCCCCAAGAGAAACTATGACTATCAAGGTCTTCATTTCAACAATGTTCGACCACTAGGTATCTTCCGACTCCGCGCCGAAATGTGACGTAGGGCGGGAAACACGCCTCCGGCAAGGAGTCAGTGCAAGATTGTAGCCCATTGGGCGTTCTTCTGCCCGTCGTGCTACGCTCAATAGCTTATTCCTGAATTGGACTAATGCTCAAGGCAAATCGAGGTCAATCTATGAAACCCCTCCTGTCGGTTGCCACCGATACCAACGATCACGAAAATGACCGTAGGTGCGATTGGCCGGGGGAATTCTCAGAGGAATGGCTCGGGTCGGTCAGCCAATTGACATAGTTGCGAGAGAATTCCTAGAATCCCAACGAGGATACGGCGCCGACCAAGTGAATGGGAGACTCCGCTGGGCAGTTCGTGGACGACTATCGAGGAACCTGACCGACAGCGCGGTTCATGGTTCGCGTCATTGGCAAGGACGTTTTCCCCTCGCGGGAGAGAGTTGGGGATAGTACCGAGGCCGCTGATTCCCGTTCTCGCTCTCTTCCTGTTGACCCTTGTCGGTCTGTTCGTGCTTGTCCTGCCGTTCAGCCATCGCGAGGATGGCTTTACACCATTCATGGACGCGCTGTTTGCGGCTACCTCGGCCACGACGACGACGGGGCTAACCACCCAGGACCTGTCCACCTTCTGGGCTATGCCGGGGCAGATCACGCTCCTCATCCTGACATTTATTGGGGGACTGGTGTTCTTGGTAGTGGCCAGTCTCCTCCTGATACATGCCGGACAGAGAATATCGTCCATCCTGCAGGAGGATACGGGCGAGAGGCCATATCTCGGCAACAGGACCCGTCTCGGAGTCCACATCGCGCTCGTCGTGGTGGGGATACAGTTCGTAGGGTTTCTCGTGCTTCTGGTGAGTTTCTCGCTCATCGAACCAACGTCGGACGCGCTTTGGAAGGCGTTTACGATGACAGTCCTTGCGTTCAACAACGGCGGATTCATCGGCCTTCACGGTGTAGAAGGCGAGGGCGCCCTTTCCACCGACTGGGCGGCGTTGACTGCTTCCGGCGTGCTGGTCGTGCTGGGAGCCGTGGGGACTATCGTCCTACTGGACATCGGGCGAAAGAGGCGGTGGTCCACCCTTTCACTGAATACGAAGATCGTACTAGGTATGACCGGAATTGTAGCGGTGCTTGGCGCCGCTACGATGTTAGTCCTGGAATTCGAGAACCCAGCCACCATAGGGGACCTCAGGTTGGGCGACAAAGTGGCCATGTCCGCGTTCGAGGCTGTCGCCGGTCGAGTGTCCGGGCTCACCACGATCGACTATGCCGAAGTCGAAGAGCACACGAGTCTGTTTATGATGGGGCTCATGTTCGTAGGGGGCGCATCGGCATCGGTTGCCGGGGGAATCAAAGTCAATACGTTGATGGTCTTGATGATGGCCATACTCTCGGCGGCAATTGGGAGGAGGGGCGCGTCGGCATTCAAGCGAGAGATATCGTTCATCCAGATCAAGCACGCGATGACGCTATCTATATCCATGATCGGATTGACGATTCTGGCGATGATGATTCTGACGTTTGTCGAACGCGGGCAGGGGTTGGAGTTTATCGATTTGATGTTTGAGACCGTGTCGGCGGCCAGTACCGCGGGGCTGAGTACGGGACTGTCATCCGACCTATCCGGCGGCGGCAAGCTCTTGATGGCAGCCGTGATGTTTGTCGGGCGGGTGCTCCCACTTTCCCTGGCGATATACATGATCGGCAGCATGAGCCGGCCAAGGCACACCTACGCGACCGAGCGCGTAACCATCGGATAGCCGGAAGGCCCCCAAAAAGGGCACCACGTTGAGATAGTTGAATTCGCGTTCAATCCGTTATAATCGATTCAAGCCGCTAGTCTTCGAATCGTCAAATACGCTGGACACTACCGAGGGACACGGGAACCATGAAACAACAAGTCGTCGTCATCGGTCTGGGCAGATTCGGTTCGAGCGTTGCCAACTCGCTCTACAACCTCGGCCACGACGTTCTGGCAATGGATGTGAACGAGGAGCGTGTCCAGGGCATCATGGGACAGGTTACTTTCCCGGTAACGGGTAACGCGGCCAACGAGAACGTGTTGCGCGAGCTCGGGGTGCCCGACTATGAGGTAGCCGTGGTGGCAATTGGGTCGGATATAGTCGCGAGCGTTCTCTCGACGGTCAACCTGAAGAACATGGGCGTGCCCTACGTGATCGCCCGCGCTCACGACGACCTTCACGGCAACACGCTGGAGCGAATCGGCGCAGACAAGGTCATCCACGCCGAGTCGGAGATGGGCAACCGGTTGGCGCACAACATGTTCAACCCCAACGTGCAGGAGTACCTGGAATTGGCCCCCAATTTCGGGTTCAGCCGCATACGGGTGCCCGAGGAATATGTCGACAAGACGATCAGCGAGGTCGATCTCTCAGGGCCGAGGGACAAGTACGGACTGGCGGTGGTGGCGATCAAGCGAGGGAGAGACATCACGCTCAACCCTGACACCAACGATCGGCTTCGGGCGGGTGACATGCTCATACTGGCCGGCCGCGACGAACTGCTCGATAGACTACCCAATTCAGGGTCAAATGGACAAACCTAGAAGGCTACTCCATGACGATTGATCGGGCGCGAGTTGTCCTTTGCTGAGACTGAGAAAGCCGGATGGAGTCACGACCAAGTCGGTGCTGGTCGCCGTGTCCGGCAACTCCGCTGACGAGGAGGCCGTTCGATTCGCGGCCCAGATGATGGAACCGCAGCGTGGCAGCCTCTACATCGTCCATGTCATCGAAGTAGAGCGCAGCCTGCCCGTCGACTCGGAACTGCCCTTTCATACGACCCGCGGCGACGACTTGCTGGACAGAATGGAACGGACAGCAAGGCCATTCAGATGCGAGGTCTACTCGGAACTGCTTCAGGCACGTCTGGCCGGACACGCAATCGTCCATGAAGCGGCAGAGAGAGACGTGGACGCCGTGGTAATCGGAATGCCTTACAAGACGAAATACGGCAGTTTCACGCTGGGAGACGCCGCGCCGTATGTGCTCGAGCACGCGCTGTGTCGGGTAGTTCTGTGGCGGAGCGAGATACAGGAAGAAGCGAATCACGACCGGACTGCATCAGACCACTCAAATCTGAGCGAAGTTGACCATGGTACTGGCTGACAGGCCGATACTCGGGCCGAAGCACATATTGATCGTGGGATCCGGCGATCTCGGAGCGGCCGTCGCAATGGCGCTCGTCGCCCAGGGCAATACGGTGCATGTACTGGATAGGACACCTGAAGCATTCGACCGTCTACCCGATGGGGCCGTAGAAGAACAGCGAATCATACCGGTTGTGGGGGACGGAACTTCTCACCACGACTTGGTGAGGGCGGGAATCCGAGGGGTGGACGTGTTCATGTCCGTGATGAGGAATGACAGCGACAACATCCTGGCGGCACAGGTCGCAACGCACGAATTCAATGTGGATGTGGTGGTCTGCCGCGTGGATGATCCTGACCTGCAAAACATGTACGAAGAGATGGGCCTTATCACTATCGGAGCGACTTCGCTCTTAGTGGAGGTTGCCGTTCAAACGGCAACTGCTTGATGGGGGACTGATCGAATGCACGTGATAGTAACCGGCGCCGACAGACTGGGGCGGGCCGTGGCTCGATGGCTCGTGGCGGGGGGTCATGAGATAGCGGTTGTCGACTCGAGACGAGAGCGGTGCATTGCCATCGACGAGGCTTTCGGCAGCGTCTCCGTTCTCGGAAGCCCCGTAGACCGTTCAGTGCTTGCACAGGCGGGCGCGAACCGCGCGGATATGCTGATCGCGACCGACGAAGACGACGGCGCGAACCTTGTCACGTGCCAGATAGCCAAGCAGCGATTCGAAGTGCCAACAACCATGTCAGTCGTCAATCGCTCGGACCACGTGGACCTCTTCAATGTTCTCGGCGTGGATGTGGTCGTAGACGTTCCCGACCTCATCCTTAACCAGATTCAAGAAGGGTTCACTTCCCATGGCATCACCCACCTGAAACCGCTTCCGGCCGTCGAAACGGAACAGTCCCTGGTGTCGATTCATGTCCCGGCGTCGTACGGCCCGGAGGGCCGCCGTCTCGATTCGTTCCCCTTCCCGGACGGCACGCTTCCTTCTCTCGTTGTCACTCGCGAAGGCGTTCCCAGACTGCCGAGTGGGGACTTCATGGTGAGAGCGGGCGACGAAATCATCGCCGTAACCACCGCGGAGGGAGAGGACGAACTACGCGACCTGCTTGAATCCGGTCCCCTGACGTGACCCAACGCATACCCTGGCAGTGAATTCGCGTTCTTAAGAGTATACTGCCCGCAAGAATCGAGGAGGTCCTGTGTCGAATCAAGCATCGGTCAACCTGAACTGGGAAGAAAACTGGAAGTTCACGGCCGCGGACGCCTACGGTCACACCGTCGCGGTCGACGCGCCAATGCAGGATGGCGACGATTTTGACGGCTTCAAGCCTACGCACCTGATGATGTCCGCGCTCGGCGCATGCACAGGAGTCGACGTAGTCAGCATCCTGAAGAAGAAGCGGCAGGACATCACCGGTGTAGGCATACGGGTGACAGGCACCCAAGCGGAAGAGTGGCCCAAGGAGTGGACAGCGTTCAACGTCCACTACACGGTCAGTGGCAGGGGAGTCGACGAGAAGGCCGTTCATCGCGCGATTGAGCTTTCCGAGGGCAAGTACTGTTCCGTCGGCGCAACGCTGAAGGGGACCGCGACGATCACGACCTCCTTCGAGGTCGTCGAGGACGGCGGGTAAGTTTGTCACCTCAAGCATTGGCGCTTGGCTAACGCTCCGGAGAGAGGATGTCTACGCCTCCGTTTCGTGTTGACACCTACACGGGGCCCAAGTAGGGTACCTTACGGCGTCGCACACAGCGCCGCCAAATCCGCTTTCGGGGAAATTCAATGACTGATACGAACGGCATGTCTGCATACGGCTGGACATCGGACGAGATTGCTGAGCGGCTGGGCACTTCGACAATCGTGTTCGAGAGGGACCGCCTGCTGCAGTCGCAGGACATCGGGATGATAGCCGAGCGGGGCATTCGCCACATCGAGGTCTGCGGCCTCGGCAACCCCGGTCACCTGGACGTCGCGGATTCCAAGTACACGTCCTGGCTGCGGGCCGAGTGCGAGAGCGCGGGGATATCCATAGTCTCGACACACTGCCCGGGCTACCTGTTCAACTCGGATGAGGAAGACAACCGCAAGAAGGCCGTCGAGCAGGGCGTCGCGGCGGCGAAGAACTCGGAGGAGCTTGGAGCAGGGGTCATGGTGTGCCATTTCCGGCCGGAAGATCCGTCGGAGAAGACCATCCATGAGATGCTAGATCAGCTCGAAGGCACCTCGATCAAGCTGACTATCGAAAACGGGCAGGACCTAGCCGACTACACCGCCTTCGTGGACAAGGTGGGGTCGGACCGGTTCGGGATGGTGGTGGATGTTGGACACACGCGGGATGACGACGAGGTGAATCCGTTCATCAAGGCCGAGCGCGCCCGCGAGACGATGGCGCAGTGCGGAAATAGGTTGTTCCACCTGCACCTGCACGACTGGGTCGACCGCGACCACTTCTCCCCGCTGGACGGAGACCTCGCGTGGGCGGGAGTGTTCGACGCGTTCAAGGACATCGACTACCAGGGGTACTTCATGTTCGAGGCGGCCTACCCGCCCACACAGCGTGGTGAGGTTGCGCCGGCGTACGTGCTCGACAAGGTGGCCGGTTTCCCGCAGGGGTTCGTCGAGAGATACGTGGCGTAGCCATCTTCGGAGCCCACTGGCACGAAGGCAGGGATTTACTCCGTCCTCACCCTAGGTTTCCGAGGGTGTCCGCCGGATCGGAGACATCCGGTGCGGCTTCCTGTTCGTTGAGATGCCTCAAGGACCCTTGCAATGGTCGATCTTCTGTTTTCCGAACCCAAGCTTGCCGAGCTATACGATGAGTTCTGCGCCGGACGGGAGGACTTTGGCTTCTACCTTCCGCTGGTGATGTCGGCAAAGAGCGTGCTCGATGTCGGTTGCGGGACAGGCGAACTGCTGCGAAAGGCGCGGGAGGACGGTCATACCGGACGGCTGTGCGGGCTCGATCCGGCAGAGGCGATGCTGGAGCAGGCACGGAAGCGGGCCGATATAGAGTGGGCACACGGGGACCTGGCTTCAGTGAATTGGCGCCGCGAATTCGATCTCGTCGTCATGACCGGTCATGCCTTCCAGGTTTTGGTCGAAGACGACCAACTGCGTGCGTCGCAGGCGGCTATACGATCCGCGCTGACAGAGCATGGCCGCTTGGTGTTCGAGACCCGCAATCCGTCGGCTCGCGCATGGGAGACGTGGACCCCGAACAATGCGGTGGAGATCTTGCATGACGGGAGCGCGGTGCGAATGGCGCACCAAGTGGCGATGCCAATTGTGGGTGATAGAGTTTCGTTCACCGTTACCTACACCAGCCCAAGTTGGGAGCAGCCTCTGGTCAGTCGGAGCACGTTGAGGTTCCTTGAAGCGGACTCGCTGTCTGCGCTTTTGTCAGAGGCAGGGCTTTTCGTCGAAGAGCAGTATGGGGATTGGACGGGCAGTCACTGACGGATACGAGTCCGGAGATCATCACCGTCGCACGGCGGGGCTGAACCGGGCATCTACGGACATCCACGCTAGTCGATGGGCGGCGTCGGCATCCCCCTTCGTTGGTGGTGTACACTGCCCGCCAGATCAACGTGTGCCATAGGTGATCGGTTATGAATGCTGGAATCATCGGCGGAGGGGTGTTCGGGCTGGCGGCGGCGATTGAGCTGCGCGAGCGCGGGCACGACGTGACGGTCTTCGATCAGGGGAAGGTACCGTACGAGAACGCGACGTCGACCGACGTGGCGAAGGGCATACGTCGAACGTGGTATGGCGACGGCGGACCTTACGTGGAGCTTGTGGAGCGGGCGGCTGTGCGGTGGAGGGCGTGGGAGCAGCGGACGGGCGAGTCGGTATACCACAAGACGGGCGGCATGAAGATCATGCGCGGCTTCGAGCCGGGGAGCGGCATGTATGAGAACTGGCGTTATCTTCAGGGCCGAGGGGCGGACGTGACCATCATGACGGCCAAGGAGGGGCGCGAGCGCTACCCCCAATTCGTGATCGACGACGACGAGGTGTGCGTTCTCGACGACTGGGCGGGGTATATCGAGAGCGAGCGGGCGGTGGCGATGATGGCAGGAATCGCACGCGAGGACGGTGTTGTCGTGCGGGAGGAATCGACGGTGACGGCCGTTGAGGAGTCGACAGGCGGGGCCACGATTCAGGTGGCGGAAGGAGAGACGCACGAGTTCGACCGTGTCGTCGTGGCGGGCGGGGTGTGGAGTGGCAGACTAGTGCCGGAGGTCGGCAGGAATCTGCTGGTGACCCTCCGCGAGATGATGTTTATCGAGGTCGAGGAGCCGGAGAAGTTTGCGCGGGGGCGGTTCCCGGTGTGGTCGGATGATCCGGACGTGAATGGATGGTACGGCTTCCCCCTGCTCAGGGAAGGGTTCGTGAAGGTGGCGATCGAGGGAATCGGCGAGATCGTCGATCCTGACATCGACCGTGCGGGATCCAATGAGTTTCGGGATGAGGCGATGGAGTACCTGCGGCGTCGCATACCAGATTGGGGACGAGGGAGAGTAGTGGACGTGCGCGCGTGCCTGTACTGCGCCACGCCGGACGATCACTTCATTATTGATCATGCTCCGGGCTCGGAGCGCGTAATCGTGGCGACCGGCGGGAGCGGTCACGGGTTCAAGTTCGGCGGGGCGCTCGGGGGAGTCATCGCCGACGTTGTTGATGACGTAGAGAACCCGTTGGGCGACTGGTTCCGCATAGGGGATCGGTTCGAGGGTCTAGCAAATCAGACTCGCTCGGTGACGGAGTCGCGGGGGTATGCGCTGGCTCAGAGGGAGGGGTGAGGGGCAACCCTTAGGCAACTTGCGAAACGCTTAAGACGAATCCAAGTAGGTGTTATCGATGAATAGATTTGTAGGACTAATTTGGCCATTAGGCCAAGTGCAACGCAGTGTGTTGATGATAGTTGTAGCTCTGTTGACAACAACCATTTCCCTATTCGTGCTGAATCGTACTTGGACGGACGCTGAAAGAGGCAAAGATCTGGCAGCAATTGTCCAATCGGTCGTCACAATTGTGGCTATTTTAGGCGGCGGCGCCTTTGCCTATTACAAGCTGCAAGTCTTCAGGGTCTTCGAACCCCACCTGACGATCTCACACGAGGTCTCGCACAGATTTATTGGCGACAACTTTGTTCACATCGCAGTTACTGCAACACTTCACAATAGCTCAAGGGTCAAGATGGAATTGCGGAAGGGGTTCTTTCTCTTGCAGCAAGTATCGCCTCTGTCGGATGAAGAAATCGTGCCGCTGTACGAGCAAGTGTTCGAAGATCAAGACTACGAGCACCTTCAGTGGCCGACCCTCGAAGAGGTCGAGCGTGAGTTCGATGAAGGTGAACTCATCGTAGAACCTGGCGAATCACATCCGGAGACTTTTGAGTTCATCCTGTCGCGTGGGTACGACTCTGTTATGGTATACACGTACTTCTACAACCCAATATCCCAGCGTCCCCCGGGATGGGCGGCCACCGAAGTCTATGACATGATCGAAACGTGAGTTTTCGACAGGAGTTAGAAATGGCGACGAATGGAAAAACGGTTTCCATAAGAGGGATGGGCCCAAAGACCAGACCCACAAAATCAATTCAGGGTGGGGGGCCGCCAAAGACACGACCTGCCAAGAGTTCAAGCGGAAATAAGCCTCGCGGCGAGAAGTCGACTACGCCACGCTAACCGGAAATAAGGACCTACCCCGCGACGGGAACGAGTAACGGATGAGTCTTCGCCAGAAGCTCTAAACCTTGGGCTCGAGCGCGTTCAAAGACGCGCGAAAGCTCTTCTTGCGGGTAGTCGGCATATTCGCCACGCTCGATCTCATTCAAAGCCTCACGTATCTCCGCGTCGAAACGACTCGCCTGCTCCGGTGAGTCCTCATGCGCACTCTCCAACGCATCAAGAGCTTGGAGCACGAGTTCATTTGCCGAGCCGTACCGACCTTCACTCAGCGTTCGTTCAATACGTCGCTGAACTTCCGAAGACAGTGAGATGTCCATGACGACAGTCTACCTCGTTCAGACGAGCTTGGACGTGATACCAATACTATGTGATGCCCCATGATCTTACTGATCGGGCTCCCTGGATTCCGGCCCCGTATCGGAGTACAGGGCAAGCTCTTCCCCGGAATGACAGACAGGGACGCTGGTCCTGCAAATCGCGACGTAGTCAGAACAAATTGGTAAGACTCCCCTACTTGGCGACGTTCTCCTGCCCCTCCTGCAGGGAGCGGAAGCGCGGCGCCCAGCCCCATTGCTGCCTGCCGACTAGGTATTCCCTGGTGTGTTCGGGCAGGTCGGCGAGGAATTCGGGGCTGGGTTCTTGGTATCGGTCAGCTTTGAACATTGGTGGGGTGTAGCCGGTGATGATGATGGTGCGCTCGCGGTCGCTGCGGATCTGGCCGGTGGCGTGGATGAGCGACTCGGCGAAGAGGACGGTTGATCCGGCGGGAGCGATTACTTGGTGGATGAGGGAGCGGTCCTCGTAGGCGCAGGCGACGATGTCCTCCATTGGGAGGGCTATCTTGTGGCTGCCCACTATGACGACCGTCCCGCCGTCGTCGGGGCCGAGTTCGGTGAGGTTGGTGAGGGTCTTGACGAAGTTGCTGTGGAATAGGCCGTTGCCCGTGTAGGTGCCGTGAGGCGGACGGGTGCCGAAGTGGAAGCCGAAACTCGGTTCGGGATCGGTGTAGGAGTCGGGGTCGCGGGAGTTGATGATGGCCTCGGACTCGGAGAGGCGCACGACTCCGCCGACGACCTCCTC
>JAPOPA010000130.1 GCA_026713145.1 Chloroflexota bacterium | reverse complement strand
TTGAAAAAATCGTCGTTGCCGGCAGACGACAACGACGGCGATGGGAGCGAATCAGTAGGAATCAAGCATGTTTGGGAAGCATTCGGCTCAGAGGGTAAAGACACGGCCGCCGTCATCGCCCGCTGGTACGACGGGACTGAACTTTATGACCTCTCCCGTCTCGACTCCGGCCCTGTCGATCCCAGTTTGCCCAGCATCAACGGGCGAATCGACGAGGCGTACATCGTTACTAGCACGGACGGCCCTCCAGTATCCGCCTTCTCCACGCAGGATATCACTGATTGGGTATATCTCACGTTGAAGTACTCGTATAAGGTGTCGGGAGCTACACGTGAGGTGCCCATGGAAATTGTGGAGTATTACGAAGACGGGTTCGAATTCAGCCGCAGAAGCCGCCCCCTGACTGCGGAGGACAAATACAGCGGCGGTACCAGTTGGTTTTTCGTTGGATCGCCACCGGGGAAGTGGACACCAGGGCGCTACGTCGTGCAAGTGTACGCGGGAGAACGCAAGCTAGCTGAGGTGGAGTACGAGGTTACACCCTGAGCCTTTCGAAGGGCACCCCCCCACCTGCATCGACGCCTAAATCAGCCTCTACGAACGGATCTTCCTGAACGAGTTCTTGACCCTGATCTTGTCGCCGTCGAAGTGGAACAGGTCGCAGCCGTTGACCTCCACCTGGGCGCCGTCGGCCCCCGTCGCGCGGAACGTCCACTGCGTCACGCCCCGGTCGCCCGCTATGAAGTGGCTCGGCTCGGCCCACTGCCCGTCGGGGAACATATCCAGCACCCGCTTGTAGCCCTCGCGAACGTTGTCATAGCCCTCGAATCGCGCGCCCCACGCCTCCGGCCCGGCAGAGAGCTCGAACACGCAGTCCTGCGTCATAAAGGACATCAGCTTGTCGAGGTCGTGCTCGTTCCACCCGTTCGCAAAGTCGTCCAGTATCTCAATCGTCATCTCTCCGGCCATCGTCGCCCCTCCGGTATCTCTGGTCAGAATGTGCTTGGGGGATTCTACCATAGGGAGGGAGATGCAGATTACCAAGACGTACATACACCGAACAATTGTCCGCAATCCAGGTCCTATGTGGTTCCATAGGACACCCTCCGGTGCTAAAATGGACTTCGGCCCGTTCGATCAATTGCCTCATCTCGACTTGAACTATTGGGTCCGGCTCGGTCGTACGCTCCACACTGCAGGAGGCGTGGATGCCCCTAGAAAACATCGTCGTTCGCGGCGCTCGCGAGCACAACCTCAAGGACATCGACGTCACCATCCCGCGCGACAAGCTCGTGGTCATTACCGGCGTGTCCGGCTCTGGCAAGAGCTCCCTCGCCTTCGACACGATCTACGCCGAGGGCCAGCGCCGCTACGTCGAATCGCTGTCGGCCTACGCGCGCCAGTTCTTGGGCCGCATGGACAAGCCGGAGGTCGACTACATCGAGGGCCTCTCGCCCGCCATCTCCATCGACCAGAAGGGCGTCTCCCGCAACCCGCGCTCCACCGTCGGTACCGTGACGGAGGTCTACGACTACCTGCGCCTCCTCTTCGCCCGCGTCGGCCACCCACACTGCCACTCCTGTGGCCGTCCTGTGGAGAGCCAGACCGTCCAGCAGATGGTCGACGCTATCGTCGACCTTCCCGACCGCACCCGCATCCAGGTACTCGCCCCCATGGTGAGACGCCGCAAGGGCGAGCATAAGGAGGTCTTCGAGGACGCCCGGCGAGCGGGGTTCGTCCGTGTCCGCGTCAACGGAGAGACCCGCGACCTGTCCGAAGACATCACCCTGCAAAAGACGAAATGGCACGACATCGAGGTCATAGTCGACCGGTTGGTCATTGGTGAGGGCCTCGAACAGAGCCGCGTGGCCGACTCCGTGGAGTCCGCGCTCAAGCTCACTGGCGGAACGGTGCTCGTGAACGTCGTCGACGGCGACGACCTGCTCTTCTCCGAGCAGTTCGCCTGCGTACACTGCAACGTCAGTCTCGGCGAGATGGAGCCCCGCACATTCAGCTTCAACAATCCGCATGGCGCGTGCCAGCGGTGCTCCGGTTTGGGGTACAAACTGGAAGTCGACCCCGATCTCGTCATACCCAACAAGGACCTGAGCCTCGTGGAGGGCGCCATCCAGCCGTGGATGCGCTCCGGCACCACTGACACATGGATGATGAGCCTCCTGACCGCCGTAGCCGAAGAGTACGGATTCTCTACACGCGACCCCCTCAACCGCTTTACCCAGGACCAGCTAGACGTCCTCCTCTACGGTACCGGCAAGAGTCGAGTCCGCGTCCAGCACAGGACCAAACGCGGGCGCATGCACCGGTGGGACACCGCGTTCGAGGGCGTCGTCAACAACCTTGAACGCCGGTACCGTCAGACCGAGTCCGACATGATCCGCGCCGAGATCGAGCGGTACATGTCCCAGCGCGAATGCCAGAACTGCCAGGGACAGCGCCTCAAGCCGGAGGCCCTCGCCGTCACCATCGGCGGCTGCAACATCATCGACGTCACGAGCCGCTCCATCGAGCACGCCCTCGACTGGATCGGTTCCATCAGGGGCGACGACGACTGGCGGTCGAACGGCGGCACTCCCCTCACAGTCGCAGACAAGGTCGTCACGCCAAGTGACAATGGGAATGCCGTCACGCCGAGTGACACGTCGAGCGACAACGGGAATGCCGTCACGCCGAGTGACATTGTCGCCATGTCCGTGCGTTACCGCAACAACCACGTCCCGCCCAAGAGCCACGACGGCAAGCCCATCGGGAGCGGCGACCCGCGCACCCTCTCCGAGCGCGAAATGACCATCGCATCGCAGGCCCTCAAGGAGATTGAGGCGCGCCTGCGCTTCCTCTACGACATCGGCCTCGACTACCTCACCCTTGAGCGCACCGCCTCCACCCTCAGCGGCGGCGAGGCACAGCGCATCCGTCTCGCTACTCAGATAGGTTCCGGCCTCATCGGCGTCCTCTACGTCTGCGACGAGCCGTCCATCGGCCTTCACCCTGCCGACGACTACCGCCTCATCCAGACCCTGCTCCGGCTTCGCGACCTCGGCAACACCGTCCTCATCGTCGAGCACGACGAGGCCATCATGCGCGCGGCGGACCACATCATCGACATGGGCCCCGGCGCGGGCGAGCACGGAGGCCACGTCGTCGCCACGGGGCCGGTAGGCAAGATCATCGACACGCCGGAGTCCCTCACGGGCCAGTACCTCGGCCATCGCAAGAGCATCCCCCTGCCGGAATCCATAAGGGAGGGTAACGGCAAGTCCCTTGTGGTGCGGCGTGCGCGAGAAAACAACCTCAAGGGCGTCGACGTGGAGATACCCCTCGGCAAGCTCGTCTGCATAACAGGCGTGTCCGGCTCCGGCAAGAGCACCCTCGTCAACGAGATTCTCTACAAGAAGCTGGCCCAGGAGTTCTACAAGTCCCGCGACCGCCCCGGGCTCTTCGATGAGATCGAGGGTATTGCCAACATCGACAAGGTCGTCAACATCGACCAGTCTCCCATCGGGCGGACGCCCCGCAGCAACCCCGCCACCTACACGGTTACGTTCACTCCCATGCGAGAACTGTTCGCGACAGCACCCGAGGCCCGCATACGCGGCTACAAGCCGGGCCGATTCTCCTTCAACGTCAAGGGTGGACGGTGCGAGGCCTGCAGCGGCGACGGCTACAACCAGATCGAGATGCAGTTCCTGCCCGATGTGACCGTCCCATGCGAGGTGTGCAACGGAGCCCGCTACAACCGAGAGGCTCTCGAAATCAGGTGGAAGGGCAAGAGCATTGCCGAGGTGCTCAGCATGACGGTCACCGAGGCGCTGGAGCACTTCGCCAACATCCCCCGCATCCGCAACAAGCTCCAGACGATGTACGATGTCGGACTGGGCTACATCCGGCTCGGACAGCCCGCCACGACCCTCAGCGGCGGCGAGGCCCAGCGCGTCAAGCTCGCAACCGAGCTCTCAAAGCGCGCCACAGGACAGACCCTCTACATCCTCGACGAGCCGACCACCGGCCTGTCGTTCGAGGACTGCGCCTACCTGCTGCGCGTCCTCCACCGCCTTGTCGACGCCGGCAACACCGTCGTCCTCATCGAGCACCACCTCGACCTCATCAAGAGCGCCGACTGGCTCATCGACCTCGGACCCGGCGCGGGCGACCGCGGAGGCGAAATAATCGCCGTCGGCACTCCTCGCGACCTTGCCGGCATGGACAACTCCGAGACCGGCCGCTACCTCAAACGCGTCTTCTCTGGCGTCACCCAGACCGAGCACGCCGAAGTGGCGGGATAGCGTCCCATAAGTAAGCCCTCTACACATCCGTCATACCGGCGAAGGAACGTCACCCCGTACCACGATACGGGGCCGGTATCCAGAGGGGAGTAGGCGTAGGGTCAATGGTGCTGTTGCCAGTATTCTGAATCGTCCCATATGGTATGGTCTGCAAGGCTCATCAAAGCGCAGGCGTGAGAGAGTTGAATGATGACAACGTGCCCATTCTGCAAAGCCCCCGTCGAACAGCGCCGCGTCGAACACGTTCACCGTTGGGACGGAGAACTGTATATCCTGCGCAACGTCCCCGCAGAAGTCTGCACCCAATGCGGCGAGGTGTTCTTTGGGCCGGGCGCCCTGAAGTCCATGGATGATGTCGTCACGAAGAACTCCCAGCCTGAGGGCCATCGATCGGTACCCGTCTTCTCCCTCTAGGACCTTTTATTCACTCCCTCCTCTCCTGTTAGCTTCGAGAGCTGGCTACACACGCAATAGCGCCACGAAATAACCCCACCAATCCTTACACCCTCCCCACGCGCGGAGTATCATTAGACGTGGCATTCGGCGAGGGAGGCACTACAGCTCATGCAGGATCTCAGAGGAACGCTGTCCGAACTGCGACAGAAGATATCCCAGATCATGGTGCGTCTTTGACCTTGCCGACAAGGAAAAGCGCATCGAGGCTCTGGAGCGCGAGTCCGTAGCCGAGTCGTTCTGGCAGGACTCCCAGCGCGCCCAGGACAAGATGAAGGAGCTGGCCGCCCTCAAGAGCGAAGTCGAGCAGTGGCGGTTTCTTGACAGTCGGGCGGAGGCCGCCGAGGAACTCGCCGCGCTGGCAATCGAGGAACACGATAACTCGATACTCGGCACACTCGCCGAGGAGCTTGCCGAGCTGACCCAAAGCGTTGCAGGTCTGGAGTTCACGCTGGCCCTCTCAGGCCCGCACGACCGGAGGAACGCGATACTCGCCATCCATGCGGGCGCTGGCGGCGTTGACTCCCAGGACTGGGCCGAGATGCTCATGCGTATGTACCTTCGATGGGCGGAAACGAGGCGCTACCGCCGGGAGGTCGTCGAGCTGTCACCGGGCGACACGGCGGGAATCAAGAGCGCGACGATCCGGATGGAGGGCGACTACGCCTATGGATACCTCAAGGCCGAGAAGGGGGTTCACCGCCTCGTGAGGCTTTCTCCCTACGACTCCGACCACGCGCGGCATACGTCGTTCGCTCTGGCCGAGGTTCTGCCCCAGGTCAAGGAGGGCGTCGACATCGAGATCGCCCCCGCCGATCTGAAGATCGAGGTCTTCAAGGCCGGCGGCGCGGGCGGCCAGAGCGTGCAGAAAAACTCCACTGCCGTTAGAATCACCCACGTCCCGACCGGCATCAAGGCGAGTTGTCAGAACGAGCGCTCACTCTACCAAAATCGTACAATCGCCATGAACATCCTCGCCGCGCGGCTTATGGAGCGCGAGATTGAGGAACGCGCAAGGGAGATGGTGAAGATCAGGGGCGAGCATGTCTCGGCAGAGTGGGGCAACCAGATCAGGAGCTACGTGCTCCATCCGTATAAAATGGTCAAGGACCACCGTACGGGCTACGAGACGTCCGACACCGACGGCGTCCTCGACGGCGATATCGGAGCATTCATAGATGCCTTTCTTGCGACGACCGTAGGGAACGGGCAGTGAGGCACGCTCCCTACGATGCACAATACGATATATTGCATACTAAACAGCAAATCCCAACCGTTTTCGGCCTCATTCCGTTATAAAGTTTGTCCAAACACAAAATCACCAACGAGGTGCGTTCGATGAAGAAGCTAATTCCACTTATCTTCCTCCTGATTGCGGCCATTGCATTGGTCGCTTGCGGAGGCGATTCCGACGACGAACCTGCGACGACGGATCAGGCTCCCTCCGCGACCGAGAGCGAGGCTGCCCCCGAAACAGCCGCCCAGACCTCCGAAGCCGAAGACTCCACCGAAAGCCCCGGAGACGACGACACAGCTAGTGTAGTGATCGACACTGAGGAGCGGCCGCCGCCGGGAGGCGGGGGATTTCGCAGGCTATGGGCCGATCCTCCTACCCTCGATCCCCACCTGACGGGTGACACCACCTCCGCCGGTGTGGTGGTCGAGATCTTCAGTGGTCTCGTAACCATCAATACCGACCTCGAACTCGTGCCCGACGTCGCGCAGGAGTGGCAAGTCGATGAGACCGGTACCGTATACACCTTCACGATTCGTGACAGCGCGACCTTCCACAACGGCGAGAAGGTGACAGCTGACGACTTCAAATGGTCCATCGAGCGGGCAGCTTCGCCGGAGCTCGCCTCGCATTTGGCGGACACGTATCTCAACGATATCATTGGCGCGGAGGAGTATATTGAGGGCAACGCCGACTCGATCGAGGGCATTCAGGTCATCGACGAGCGCACGCTCCAGATCACAATCGACGCCCCCAAGGCCTACTTCCTCGCCAAGCTTAGCTACCCGACCGCGTTCGTCTTGCACCAGGAGACCGTCGAGAGCGGTGGTCGAAACTGGTGGGTCGACAACGCCGTGGGCACCGGCCCCTTCAAGCTCGATGAGTACCGGATCGGCGAGCGGATCGTCCTGAAGCGGTTCGACGAGTACTATCGTGAGCCGCGCCCGGATGTTGACGCGATCAACATGAACCTCGCCGGCGGCCAGGCCATGGCGATGTACGAAAACGACGAGATCGACGTTACCGGCGTCGGCCTATTCGACCTCGAACGCGTTCTCAATCCCGAAGAGCCGCTGAACAAAGAGCTCGTCGTAGCCCCTCCCGGCTTCTCCGTCTCCTACATCGGCATGAATGCTTCCGAGCCGCCATTCGATGATTCGAGTTTCCGCAAGGCGCTCAACCACGCCATCGACAAGGAGCTGATTGCCGACGAGGTCCTGGCAGAGCTGGTGAAGCCCGCGTACTCCATCCTCCCGCCGGGATTCCCCGGCTACTCGACCGACATCAAGGGCCTGCATTTCGATCCCGACCTCGCGAGGGAGTATCTCGCGCAGTCCAAGTACGCCGACGCCGAGACCCGCCCCCGCATCGTCGTAACGGTCCCAGGCACCGGCGGCACCATCGGCCTCGACCTCGAAGTCATCATCGAGATGTGGAAGCAGGAGCTTGGCGTGGAGGTCGAGATCCAGCAGGTCGAGTGGGCGACTTACCTCGAGGACCTGGATGACAAGAAGTTCCAAGCCTACGCCGGGCTGGGCTGGTCCGCCGACTATCCCGACCCGCAGGACTTCCTCGACATCCTCTTCCATACCGAAAGCGGGATGAATCACGGCAGCTACTCCAATCCGGAGGTCGACATAATTCTCGAAAAGGCCCGCACCATCCAGGATGTGAGCGAAAGGGTCTCACTCTACAACCAAGCCGAGCAGATGATCGTCGACGACGCGGCATGGGTGCCCACCTGGTTCACCGGCGAGCAGTATGCCCTCGTCAAGCCGTACCTGAAGGGCTACCGCCTGACCCCGATGGTCGTCCCGAAGCTTCAGGAGATCAAGATCGAGTGACGGCGACGTAGGCTCCCCTTCAGGAGCTCGACTGAAAACCAAGGTGCGATGGTCCCCCGGCCATCGCACCTTTTTTGTCGCCCACGAAGACACGTTGCGCTTCATTGTCACGTGTCGTTGGTACGAAAATAGCCGTCGTAGTTCCCCCACACCGTCATTCCGGCGGAGGCCGGAATCCATCCTCGGCCACTGACGGCAGTCGAGTAACCCTTGCGGGACCAATGCCGACTTTCATCCCTCGGTGTGCAGACGACAAGCCTGCATGGATGATTCCTCTGAAAATAACCCCCGTCCTATCTCCCGTTAGGGCGATTCGCAAATCGCCCTAACTGCTATATTCATATTTGGTAGTGAGGGTGTGACAACCCTCACGACATATTCCTAACTCAGCGAACCGCAGTAATGAGAAATCCAAGAGGGTGCCTGGGAACCGATCCGTTCACCCTGAGCCTGCCAAACGGCCAGAACCCAAGCCGTCCCAACGTATACTACGCGCCCCTCTCTGCACTCCCAACGAATTTGATTAAGACGAACATTCGCACTACACTAGCGGAATGCTGCAGAACTCATGTACGAAACCCCTCTCTGGAACGCGAGTCCCCAGTCCCAGTCAAGAAAAAGTCACGAAATGTCCCGGAATGTCCCTCAGGATCGGGCTTTTTCACTGATATTCCCCCTGCCCGTCCCGCCGGTACGGCCCGCACTCAACGTTGCAATAACAAGAATGATGCGAAAAATGTCGGGATTGCCCCGTCGCTATTGTAGCGTTGCGAATCCCTTCCGCGACTTCCCTGTGAACCGCGTTCGTTCCTAGGCCGAGTAGATGTGACGGCTCTCGTCCAATGCTCGTACAGGCTTCCCCTCTAGCCGTTGTTCCGATAATCTATGACTGGCATGAAGCCTCAGACTTTGAGGCGGCCGGAACATCGGGGAGCAGGCGCTGCTGCTGCTTGTGTATCCGGACGGTTCGGCCGCTCAAGTGGTCATGCCGCTCAAACCGGAGACGCTCGATTGAGGCATGGGCAAAGACGTTAGGCAAAGGACAGTTCCCGAGGGTGATGAGTCAACAGGTGTTGCGTTGCTGGATGCCGGGAATTCTGAACACGAGAATCAAGAGTTGCAAGAACGTCTCTCCCAGTTAAGTGACGCCGGTCTTCGTATCACCGCCGACCTCGATACGGACACTACACTGCAGGCAGTCGTTGATGGCGCCCGCTCGTTGACCGACGCGAAGTACGGCGCGATTCTGGTTTTCAACGACGACGGTCGCGTACAAGAATTCGTTACGTCCGGCAATACTCATGAGGGGCGACGGTTTGTCGGAGGTTTGCCCAAGCCAGCTGTTCTCCTCGGGCGCCTGAGAGACGTCCGGAAGCCGGTGGGACTTCAGGATTTGACCGGTCACTCTCCTTCGACGGGGTTTCCGGAAAATTACCCTCAGGTGAAGACCTTCCTGGGAATGCCGATTCATCATCAAGACGAGCTTTTCGGGTGCATCTGTCTCATGGAGAAAGAGGGAGGACGGGAGTTCACACGCCATGACGAAGACACCATCGTCGTATTCGCCGCTCAGGCGGCGGTGGCCTTCTCCAATGCCCGCAAGTATAGGGCCGAACAGCGTGCCAAGTCCGACCTGGAGGCGATGCTGGATTCCTTGCCCATGGGAGTCTTGGTCTTGGACGCCAAGACGGGGGGCGTGGAGTCGCTCAACGACGAGACCAGACGTATGCTCGGCAGGCTGAGTGGGCAGGACGGTTCTCTGGAGGACCTACTCGATGTGATGACCGTCCGGCGTGCGGACGGGCGCGAGTTCTCCTTGGCCGAGTCGCTGCTCACGGATACGTTGAGGAGCGGCGAGACGGTGCGTGCCGAGGAGATCGTCATCTGCCTGCCCGAAGGACAGGCGGTAAACACTCTCGTCAGTGCTAGGCCGATCTACTCGGATGAGAATGAGGTTGTCTCTGTAGTCGTGACTATACAAAATATGACGCCAGAGCAAGAACGCGAACGGTTGCGAACCGAAGTCCTCGGCACGGTGAGCCAGGAACTACGAACGCCACTGACCACTATCAAGGGTTCTACTGCCACCATCCTTGGCTCATCAACGGTGCTCGACCCCGCCGAGGCCCAGCAGTTCTTCCGAATTATCGATGAGCAGACCGACCACATGCGAGACGTCATCAACAACCTTCGCGACGTGGCGCAGATCGAAGCTGGGACGTTCTCCATAGACCCTGAACCCGCGGATATGGTGGATATAGTTGTCGAGGCGAGAAACGCCTTCCTGAGCGGCGAAGCCAGGAATGAGGTAGTTATCGATCTTCCGCCCGATCTGCCCCGGGTAATGGTGGATAGGCAACGCATACTCCAGGTCTTGAACAACCTGCTCGACAATGCCTCAAACTCTTCAGACGATACGTCTGCGGTCAGGGTGACCGCCTCTCAGGAAGCCCTCCATGTCGCGGTCGCCGTTACGGTCGAGGGTAACGGCGAAACTGCCGAACGCCTACCCCACCTATTTGGGAAGTTTGCGTGGACTGGTGACGAAGAAGGAAAGGGCGAGATCGGAGGGGCAGGCCTGGGCCTTGCAATCTGCAGAGGAATAGTGGAAGCCCACGGAGGCCGCATATCTGCAGATAGTGCCGGACCGAGACTCGGTACACGGATCACCTTTACCGTTCCGGCCGCGAGAGGGGACGGGAGCGCCGCAGCCGCCGCCCCTCCTCAGCTTCTTGACCACGAGGCCGAGACGCATGGAGAGCAGGAGGCTGTTCTCGCTGTCGTCGGCGATTCCCAGATGCAGAGGTACGTAAACGACACGCTGTCGGCAGTGGGCTATGTCCCGATAGTGACCGAGAATCCTGACCAGGTGCACCGCCTCGTCAATGAAGGAAGGCCGTGCCTGGTCCTGTTGGACTTGGTGCTGGCGGGCAACGGAGGATTCGAGGTAATGAAGAGCATTTCGGAAACCACCGATGTCCCAATAATCGTACTGTCCGGATATGGCAGGGATCAGACAATTGCAAGAGCTTTCGACCTGGGAGCCGCTGACTACATCGTCAAGCCCTTTTCACCAACCGAACTCAAGGCGAGAATCACGGCTGCCCTGAATAGGAAAGCGGCCTACGGCCACACCCATGCCCTCGAACCCTATGTGCTTGGTGATATACGGATCGACTACGCCGAACGCGGCGTTACGGTGTCGGGACTCCCGGTATACCTGACCGCAACCGAGTACAAGCTGCTGTTCGAGCTGTCTGTCAACGCCGGACGAGTGTTGTCACACGAGCAACTCTTGGATCGGGTCTGGGGCGACAGAGGCTCAGGCGATTCACAGATCTTGCGTGCGTTCATTAAGGCCCTTCGCCGAAAGCTCGGCGACGACGTGAGGAACCCCAGGTACATATTTACCAAGCATCGCGTCGGCTACCAGATGGCGAAGGCCGATCAGGACGTCAGCCGTTAGGCCACGTAGAGCGATCTACCTGCAGAAATCTAGTCGCCACGCGCCCGCTGTACCCTGGGGGCAATGGGACTACCCACCATTTGGAGCCTATATTGGTATGCATGTGTGTCGGCGTCATGTTTAATGGTACGGATGGTTGCCGAACCATGGTAATCAGCGGTCGGACTAAACGATTCCTCGCGAGGTCGCGACTCTCGAAGCGGGCCTATGGATACTCCGAGTGAGTTTTGACGGACATGGCGTCGTGATGTACCTCGCCGAAGACAGGGACAATTGGCAACTGACGATGCGAACCGATACGGGAAGGCTTCTACCAAAGTGACTAGTGTGAGCGGCCGGGGTGAAGAGAGCGTTATTCACGCATCGAGCATTGCGAAGCGATTCGGCGATGTTCTTGCAGTGGACGGCGTGTCGTTCGAGGTTCGCCGAGGTGAGACCTACGGGCTGTTAGGCCCAAACGGCGCGGGCAAGACCACCACCATGCGCATGGTGAGCGGGCTATCCCCTCTTACCGCCGGAGAGTTGACTGTGGCAGGCATTGACGTGTCACGGAATGGAAGAGAAGTACGCAATGTACTGGGCGTGGTAACCCAACAGGACGGTCTTGATACCGACCTGAACTCTAGGGACAACCTCATTACGTATGGTTTCATCGCCGGGCTATCGCGTGCGCAGGCGGAACAAAGAGCCGATGCCGTGCTGATGTACTTCGATCTCACCGACAAGGCGAAGGAGGAGATCGACAACCTTTCAGGCGGCATGAAGAGACGCCTGGCAATTGCCAGGGCCTTCATGACCAAGCCTCAAGTCATTGTGCTCGACGAGCCGACGACCGGTCTTGACCCACAGGGCCGCAACGGCGTGTGGCAAGAACTTGAGACGATGAAGCAGGCGGGCGTGACCATTTTGATGTCCACTCACTACATGGATGAAGCCGCGGCCCTTTGCGATCGGCTCGCTATAATGCACCACGGGAAGATCCTCACCGAGGGTACGCCGGACCAGTTGGTCGTCCGGCACGCCGGTTCGGAAGTGGCCCAGGTACGTGTGTCCAACGGAGCGCGCCAGGATGTGATGGACTGGATCGGCAGGGCCGGTTTCGACTATCGGGAAGCCGGCGCGATTATCACCGTCTCAGCACACAACGGAGCGCGACCGGACCTCTCCGGCCTCGAAGGAGTACGGGTCACCTACCGCCAATCCAACCTCGAGGACGTATTCCTGTCCATGGCAGGTAGGAAGCTGACGGACGAATAATGGTCGCCGTACACAGCGAGTACTTCGCCGGCGTCAGGCTACGCAGCATTGCGGGGATCTGGTTCCGGCATGCCCTGGTGCTAAAGCACACTTGGCTTCCTTCAATCACCTGGTACTTCGTCGAGCCATTCGTGGCGCTGATGGCCATAGGTCTCGGCATAGGGGCTCTGGTAGACGACGTCGATGGACTGCAGTATGCCCAATTCGTGACACCCGGCATAATCGCCGGTTCCGCCATGTTCCATGCCATATTCGAGTGCTCGTGGGGTGCATTCTTCCGCATTCAGAAGGGAATGTACGAAACGACCATGACCGCTCCGGTGAGCACGAGAGAGCTTGCCATGGGGGACATATCGTGGGCCATGAGCAGAGCGGTGATAACGGGGTTTTGCATAGGCACGGTGGCGGCGATTCTGGGCTGGATAGACACTATCTCAGGCGTGGGAGTCCTCCTTGCGGCCGCTCTAATCGGTATGCAGTTCGGCGCGTTGGGTCTTATATTCGCCGCGCTGTCACCGAACGTGCACATCCTGTCTCTGACATTCACGGTGGTGGCGACGCCCCTCTACTTCTTCAGCGGGGCGTTCTTCCCCATCTCCGTATTGCCGGATTGGATAGAGCCCATAGCGTGGGCCGCCCCTCTCACGCCCTCCGTGCACCTGGCGCGAGGATTCGTAACCGGTGACTTGGTGATGTCCCACTTGTTCTCCGCGCTCTACGTACTCGCCCTTACCGCCGTGCTCTTTCCCATAGCCGCGGCTCTCTTGCACCGCCGTCTGGTCAAGTGAGTGCGTCTGCCCGGACTAGACCAAGGCCGGGCAGACGCACTAAGAGGGTAATAGCGGCGCAAAGATGAGCCCGGCCAAATGGTACGGCTCGGCGGCACCTCTATGCCTTCCGGATTGCGTGCGCGGCCTTATGGATTCTTCATCATCCTGCTAAAGTGGCTCTCCGTGAGTTTCAGGAGTTGAGAAATGTATTTCGACCGGCGACTATTCGGACTTACTCGCGGTGTAAGGCTTCGCATACTATTTGCGGCGGCCCTGGGCCTGATCGCAGTGGGGGCCGGCGTCGCGCGGCTCGCAATCTCCGGCGTGGTGATCTACCGGGTCTTGACGGGACAGGCGAGCTTTTCGGCGCTGGCGCTTTCACTGGTTACCATCACGGCGCTCATCGTGGCGCGCAGTCTATTTCAGTACTGGCAGAACGCTGTGAGCCACCACACCGCGAACATCGTCAAGATCGGGCTCCGGGGAGACGTATACCAACATGCCCTCGATCTGGGGCCGGGATACTTCGACAGGAACAGAACGGGCGACGTAGTCCTCACGCTGGTCGAAGGCATCGAACGTCTGGAGACCTTCTTCGGACAGTACCTCTCGCAAATCTTGGTGTCGGCCATCGCGCCATTGGCGATCTTCGCCTACATGGTGACGCTTGATCCGTACATCGCTCTCATCTTCCTCGTGTTCGCCTTCCTCACCCTTGCCGTGCCCGCTATGTTCTACCGGTGGAACCGGGACAGCAGCTTCGGGCGCCGGAAGGCGTATGGCCGGCTGGGCGCGGACTTCTTGGACAGCGTTCAGGGCCTTGCCACCCTCAAGGCCTTCGGGCAGAGCAGCAGGCGCGGGCAAGCCTTGGCGGAGCGCGCCAATCACCTCTATCGGAGCACCATGGGCGTGGTGGCCGCCAACGGAGCGACCAGCGGCGCGTCCATCTTCTTCATGGCCACGGGAGCGGCGGTGGCCCTGGCCGTGGGAGCCGCCCGCGTCAACAGCGGTGATATGGAGCTCCGGCCTCTGCTGATCGTTCTGATGCTTGGAGTCGAGGTCTTCAGGCCGATGCGCGAGCTCACGAAC
>JAPOPA010000306.1 GCA_026713145.1 Chloroflexota bacterium | reverse complement strand
TCGCTCCGTCCGCTCGATCCGGCGATGAGCTGGATGTAGTCGACGATGAGTAGGTCGATGGGCTCCTCGTTGTGCAGACGGGTGATCTTGCTGCGCATCTCGACGATGCGCTGGAACGGCGTCTCGTCGATGTAGATGGGAAGCTCGGAAAGGTAGCCGATGGCGTCGTGCTCTTGCTGCGCTTCCTGGGGGGTGAGGATTCCGCCGACCCTCATTCGTTGGCTGTCGACGTTGGCCTCGCTGGCGACGAGGCGGATGACGATCTGCTCAGCGCTCATTTCCAGGCTGAAGACGGCAACCCTGGCCAGTTGCTCAGCGGCGTGACGGGCGATGTTAAATGCCAGCGTGCTCTTTCCGAGGCTGGGCCTTGCTGCGACGATGATAAGATCGGAGCGTTGAAGTCCACCGCTGAGGAGCTTGTCCAGGTCGGGAAATCCCGTGGCAATGGGACCAAGGTGGATGTCGCCGCCGGCCTGCAGGGAGGCCGCATCCTCCATGTACTGGTCGAGTACCTGGCGTATATGCATAAAGTCTCGCGTGCTTTGCGCCGTGCGGACTCGGTAGAGCAGGTCTTCGGCCTTGGAGAGAGCTGCGTTGGAGTCGGCGTCGCCCTCGTAGCCGATGGCGGCGATCTCGTCGGCGGTCCTGATGAGACGGCGCATTAGCGAGGTGCGCTGGACGATGCCGGCGTAGTGCTCGACGTGGACAGTGGTCGGCACAGTGCGGACGAGGTGGGCGATGTATGACACTCCGCCGATCTCTTCGAGTCGCTCATGGAGGACGAGTTCCTCGGCGACGGTCACCTGGTTGATTGCCTCGCTGCGGTCGAACAGGGCGAGGCAGGCCTCATAGCACCAGCGATTCTTGGTTACGTAGAAGTCTTCTGCGTTGACTAGCCCGGTTACCTTGGGCAGGGCATCGCTGTCGATCAGCAGTGCGCCGATGACCGATTCTTCGGCCTCGACGCTGTGGGGGAGGAGTCTGTCGGTGTAGACCATGGATCGCTTAAATTATCAGGACGATGGCCAATCTTCCACCAGCGGGCGGCTACAAAACCCCAGTCAATTTCGGCCGATCCGGAGACTGGATTAGCGGATCGCTGCGCTCCCCAACCTTTGCGAGCTCGCGTTTGAATGCATATGCGAAAGTTGCCGGCCCGGTTGCTCCGATCAAGGATATGGAGGGGTTATCCGGGGAAGCGCGAGGGCCTCGTTATCGGGGAAATTCTTGGGGAATTTGTTGCATGGTGTTGCATTCTGTTGCATTCCCGGCGTTATTGTAAAGTTGGGCGGCGTCGCCGGGCGATTGAGAAGAGATCAGACCGGGCAACGAGCACCGGTCTAACGGAGAGAAATTCTCGTACTGTGTAACACGTAACATTTGCTGCGATGTTGTATTGATAGGCGGCTAGTGACCTCTTGAGATAAGTGTAGTACGCGTGTTCTTGTTTGTCAATCCCAAGGTGTGGATTTCCTTCCCGTATCGGGATACGGGTTGACGTTGCTCCGTGGGAATGACGGAGGTAGTGCAAGGGGCTCCTTTCGCGGGAGAGATGATGGACTCCCTTGTGGGTGAACCCGGAACGCGAACCATGGGCGGTCCGACGCTGCCCTTCGACAAGCTTTCAAGTAACCGCGGGAACCCCCTCTCTGTTTCTCTCCCCCGCCGGAGGAGAGATTGTGGGTGACGATTCGGCAGTTACTGACAGGCCGGATCAGCCCCGCGCGGCGCAACGCTGCTCAGGGCGAACGGGCTATCCCATATCATTTGGTTAGCAGGAGCGAGACGTGGGGTGATACCAGCCGCTGGAAACAAGGTTATACGGGGCCGGTGGCGCCGCACTTTCCAGGGCACGCCAGTGGCAGTGCTCCGGATGGAGAGTGAAGGCAGGTTACGAAGCCTCTTCGGCGACGGGAGTTTCGTCCTGTTCCGTCTCGGAAGTTACTTCAGGAACTCCCTCGGTCTCGTCGGCATCTGTCTCTTCGTCGGTCTCGTCGGAGGCGACGTCGTCCCCGGATTCTGCTTGGGCTCTGCGCTCCTCGAGCTGTCGCAGGAACTCTTCGGGTTCGATCTCCATCGGATGGACGAGAACCTCGACCTGGGCGTCGATATCCGCGTAGAGGTGGACGCGTACTTCGAATGTCCCGACCTCGCGTATCGAATCAGGTATCTGGACGTTCCGGCGCTCGATCTCGCGGTCGAGGAGTTCGGACAGGGAGTCGGCAACGATGGCGTTGGTGACCGAGCCGTACAGCCTCCCGCCGGCGCCGGCCCGCATGGGAACGTCTACCCGCTTGCCTTTAAGCTCCTCGGCGAGCTCCCTCATGTCGCGTAACGTTCGTAGCCGCCTCTCTTCCGCCTGCTTCTTGAGGCGGTCGATCCGCTGCATGGAGTCGCGTGTCGCCGGCATAGCGAGCTGCTGCGGTATGAGGTAGTTTCGCGCGAATCCCCTCTTGACGTCCTTGACCTCGCCCCCTTGGGCGACTCCCTCCACGTCCTCCAAAAACACAACCTTCATTGGTCGTCTCCTAGCTCAATGCTATCGTGTCCGATGCTCTCCGGCGCGCAAAATCAGCACGCGAAATATCGGGCATTTCATTATAGCACCAAACGCTCGATGGGTATGAAGGCACGAGCGACCGATGCACACTCTCACCGGTTTGCATCGTGATTTGAGTTTATAATGCCGCAGAACTGGGGCTACGGCACTAGGTCTAGCGAGGTGCTCCGGCATGGAGAAGCGCAGGCTGGGGCGGACGGGACACATGAGCGGCGCGGGCAAAACATATCTGGCCCTGGATCTGGGCGCGGAGAGCGGTCGGGCCATCGCCGGGACGTTCGACGGCGAGCGACTGGCACTGCGAGAGGTGCACCGTTTCCCGAACGTTCCCGTTCGCCGGGGCAGCGGCGTGCACTGGGACTTGCCCGCGCTGTTCGAAGAGGTCAAGCGGGGCATTGCCATTGCTGCCGACCTTTTCCAAGGCGACCTGGTCAGCGTTGGCGTGGACACGTGGGGTGTTGATTACGGACTCCTCGATAGGGACGGCACGTTGATAGGCCTGCCATTTCAGTATCGCGATCCTCGCACGGCGGGGATCCAGGATTCAGTCTTAGACCAGCTCGGAAAGGACTTTCTGTACGAACAGACGGGCATCCAACTCATGGCAATGAACACCCTGTACCAGCTTATGGCCGAGCCACCGGAGCGGCTCGCACAGGCGTCGAGACTGCTGTTCATCCCAGACATCATCAACTACTGGCTGACCGGTGTCGTGTCCACGGAGCGGACGTTCGCGAGCACAAGCCAACTCTACGACGTTTGCAGTCGAAACTGGGCCTACCCGTTGCTCGATGCGGTGGGGCTGCCGTACCACATGCTTGGGGACATAAGGGACGCCGGTGAGTCTCTGGGGCCTCCACTATCGGAAGTGGCAAAAGAGACGGGAGCGAGGAGTCTGGATGTAGTCCTGCCGGGGACACACGATACCGCGTCCGCTGTGGCCGCTGTGCCGGCCGACGGGGAGTCGTGGGCGTTCCTGAGCTCGGGTACGTGGTCGCTGCTGGGAATCGAGACCTCCGAGCCTGTGATGAATGAGCGGGCCAAGGCGTTCGAGCTTGGCAACGAGGTGGGAGTGCTCGGTACGGTACGTCCGCTGAAGAACATATCGGGTCTGTGGCTCGTCCAGCAGTGCCGGGCGACGTGGGAGGCGCAGGGACATACGCACTCGTATGGAGAGCTAACGCAGATGGCCGAGGCGTACGCGCCGTTCTCGGCGATCATCGACCCTGACAATCCTTCGTTCACCCCCCCGGGGGACATGCCTGCCCGAATAGCGGAATTCTGCGAGCGCAGCGGCCAGACGATGTTGATCACTCGCGGTGGGGTTGTCAGGACGATCTTGGAAAGTCTCGCGCTGCGATACCGGATGGTCCTCGAAACGATTGAGGGCATAGTCGGCGGCCGCATGGACACACTGCACATTGTTGGTGGAGGCGGCCAGAACCTGCTGCTCAATCAGTTCACGGCCAACGCGGTGGGGCGACCGGTCGTCGTGGGGCCGGTCGAGGCGACGGCGGCGGGCAACGTCCTGCTGCAGATGGTGGCGGCGGGGGAGATTTCGTCGCTGGCGGAAGGGCGGGAGATCG
>JAPOPA010000198.1 GCA_026713145.1 Chloroflexota bacterium | reverse complement strand
TCGATCCAGGTGTGCAGACCCTGCCGAGGTCATTCCGCAAAAGATCGACAATCATGATGTTCTCGGCCCGGTCCTTTTCGCTGGAGGCAAGTTCCTTTCTCAGTCGGTTGTCTTCTTCGGGTGTTGCGCCACGTGGCCGAGTCCCTTTCATGGGACGAGTCTCTACGAAGTCGTTCTCGACCCGCAGGAACTGTTCGGGGGAAGCGCTAAGAATGGTGGACTCCGGAAATCCTAGAAATGCTCCGAATGGCGCAGAAGCGGTGTTTCGCAGCGACTTGTACAGTTCCCATGCGTCCGTGTCGACAGTAGCCTCCAGTCGCTGTGAGATGTTCGCCTGGTAGATGTCTCCTGCGACAATGTACTCCTTAACACGGTCCACCGCTTGTATGTACTGTTCGCGCCCGAAGTTCGATCTGAGATCCGTCGCAGTGGCCGGCTTCTCGTTCGTTGAGGCCTCGGCGAAGCGCCTATTCTCAATGCGGTCCAACGCCCACTGCGCCCGCCCTTCCCTGCTGAACTCGGTCGTGAACACCCAAGCGCGTCCGCTTCCGTGATCGAACGCGAAAACCCAATCGTAGAAACCAAGGCTCATGTCCGGCAGTGCGAGGTCGTCCACGGCGGTTCCCGGCAGTCGTTCGAGCAGTCTCCCCATCTCGTAGCCGAAGTACCCAATTGCACCTCCCTGGAAAGGTGGGCCGCCCGGTTGGCGATCCATCCTGAATTTCGACAGAAGACGCTTGACGACGGAGAATGGTTCGTCTTCCAGGTATGTGACGTCGCCGCCTTCGACGATCTCTACCAGCCTGCCCTTGGATCGCACGACCAGAAACGGGTCTGCGGTGACGTAGGAGTACCGACCGAGGTCCCGTCGCACGAGGGCGCTGTCCAGCAAGACCGGGTAGTCAGCATCCAAGAAACCGGAAGTCACTCCGATGGAATCGAGTTGAGGTTCCAGTTCCTCGATCCTTGGTACGGTTGAGGCGGAGTGAAAAGTCTGCAAGTGCGGTCCGTAGGACGCCAAAGTTAGGCGAGGTCAACATACCCCGTTTGGAGAGTCCAGTGAAAGCGTCTGCAGCAATACTGTATAGTATTTGTCGCGACCGACACCACTGAAGAGCATCTGCACGTCAACCGCCATGGCCCTTCGACGGCTTCAAGACCGTCCTCGCATCCTCGAAATCGCCTATGTCGCGACACTTGCCGCTTTACGCCTCTTCCGCAACCGGCTGAACCCCGAGGGCGTCGTTCAGAAAGTGTTCGTACCGGGCGAGAGAGTAACAAAGGGCCTCATCTTCGACTGCAAGATGTGCGGTGACTGCGTTCTGCACAACACAGGAATGACGTGTCCAATGACCTGTCCCAAGAACCTCCGCAACGGACCATGCGGAGGAGTTCGCCTGAACGGAAACTGCGAGATCGTCCCTGACATGCAGTGTGTATGGGTGGCGGCCTGGGAGCGATCGCAGAAGATGCCGCGGTTTGGCAGCGGAATTCACGAGGTCCTCGCGCCAACGGACCGCCGACTTGAAAACACCTCGTCGTGGATCAACGATATTAGCCCTGACGTCACCAAACGACCTATTGGGTGGGCTGAATGAAGTCGGGTTCCCGACTCGAACGAGTCCTGCGATCTGGGCATTTCGCGGTAACGGCCGAACTCCTCTCCCCGGATAGCGCCGACCCGCCAGCAGTCCTTGACCACGCGCGGGTCATTGGCGATTCGTGCGACGCCATAAACGCAACAGACGCATCGGGTGCAACCACGCACATGTCGAACGTTGCCGTAGCCGCACTGCTCCGTCGGGCGGGATACGACGCAGTCGTCCAATTGGCTTGCCGTGACCGAAATAGGATTGCCATGCAAGGCGACTTGCTGGGCATTGCCGCTCTCGACGTACGAAATGTGCTTTGTCTTACCGGCGACGGCGTCGCTACGGGCGATCACCCGGAGGCTAAGCCCGTGTTCGACATGGACTCGATTACACTCCTCCGAACTGCGCGGATTCTTCGAGACAAAGTCCAGTTCCTTAGTGGACGTCCCCTTACCTCCCCACCACGATTGTTTCTCGGTGGGGCAAGCAACCCATTCGTTCCACCCTTCGACTTCCGTCCGCTGCGACTGAAGAAGAAGATCGAGGCAGGCGCGGACTTCATCCAGACCCAATACTGTTTCGACGTTCCGCGCTTGAGGAAATTCATGGAGCGTGTCGTCGACATGGGACTTCACGAGCGTGCTTTTATTCTTGTGGGTGTGGGTCCGCTTCGTTCAGCCAGAGTGGCCTACTGGATGCGAGAGAATATCCCCGGCGTCGTTGTCCCCGACTCTGTGATAAGACGTCTGCTCGGCGCGGGGAAGCGGTCACGAACCGAGGGCAAGCGCATCTGCATCGAATTGATCCAGCAGATTGAAGAGATTCCCGGCATTTCAGGGGTCCACGTCATGGCTTACCGGCAGGAACACCTCGTCCCGGAGATTCTCGACGAGGCAGGACTACTTCCCCGACCCAACCCGGTAACCTTCAAGGGTTCCCCCGCGCCCTCGGTTGATATCGTGGATTCCCGCCAATGCTAAGCGCTTCCAATCCGAAAGACGGACTCTCAGCGCATTGTGCAAATACCCTTCGCGGCTTGGCGACCATTCTTCATCGTTGTCAGTTCCGATAGGTTGAACTCGCGTTCAGTCATACACTTGGGTCAATACGCGCGCATCACATCCCCCTCCAAGACTTGCGTCCGCCCAGAGTTCGTCCACGTTGAGGGGCCGTATTCGGTGGGACTGTAGTATTCTGTCAGCCTATTGCAATTTCGTCACAAACTTCGGACAAGTCCCAAATTCAATCGAGAAACCTCACGCATGAGTTCCCTCGCACCTGTCGTGCCTTGCGATGGTCAGTTCCGAGGAGTATCCATCACGACTTTTGTGCCGGCCAAGTAGTCGTGGACGCACCGGCGGTTCTTGGCGAAGATGAGCATGTGGTCAACAAGAACGTAGGGAGGGATAAGTGTCAAGAGCCAGTTCACGAAATATCGCAGCACGATGACTTTGAACACCTGACCCTTGCCCCCCGTTTCTTCATCGACGATGCGCATGCCAAGCAGCCGCTTACCCACGGTCTGTCCCTCACGTCGGAGGAGGACAACCTGGTACGGGACTCCGACGATGCCGAGCACCAGCAGCGTCAGGGTGGCTATCGCCGGCCCGCCCATGTCGGCGAAGAGCATGCCAGTGACGAAAGCGACCGGAGATAGCATTAAATCGACTAGCCACGCGACGAGACGTCTCCACCTCTCGGCGGGATACAAGACATCCAAAGGCGAATCCGTCGAGCCGCCCAGCGGAGTCCTGCAACGTCTACACCAGCGGGAGTTCCGCGCGTTACTAGTCTGACATCTGGGGCAGTTGATAGCCTGAAGCGGCTGAAGGGTCATTGTCCTTCCGGCCGTTGTTGACCGACCTTGGGGGCGACACTACAATAACGCCTCAGTCGAGACGCCTTCCTAGAGGAACCTAACTATGCCGGAGCTTACCCTAAGTCCCACTGCCGTTCAAGCGGAACTTCACAAGAACGGCGTGACGGACGTCGTGTGGCTGCCCGACACCGAGAGCGGCCATATGTACAACCTGCTTCAGGCGGACCCTGCCCTAAGGATCATCCCTATTGCCCGCGAGGCCGAGAGTATGCCCATTGCCGCAGGCCTGTGGATAGGAGGCCGAAAGCCTGTCGTGATGATCCAAAACACCGGCTTCTTCGAGTCCGGTGACTCCGTTCGCGGAATGGCCGTCGATATCGCCGCCCCGCTCGTCATCTTCATCGGTTATCGGGGTTGGACTCGCCGAGGAGTGACCACAGACTCCGCGGCGACAATCACCGAGCCCACCCTTCACGCCTGGCGGATGACCTACTACCTCGTAGAGCACGATGGAGACATGGAACGTATTTCGGTGGCGTTCGAGGACGCTGAGAGAATGCAACGACCGGTTGGCGTCTTGATTGGTGGGGAGTATTCGGGGTAGGCCAAGCCATCACCCCTAAGATTCTGAGTCTCCTCGCGTGTTACGACCCTCGATATCGAGCACCTTGTTGAGCCGGCGCACGTACTTCTCCTCGTCCTCAATGAACCTGGCCGAGAGGAAGGCCGTCACGATCTCTTTGGCCAGCTCCTCCCCGATAATGCGCGCTCCGATGCAGACCACATTCATGTCGTCGTGCTCGACGCCCTGCCGCGCGGAGTAGGTGTCATGGCACAGCCCGGCCCGTACCCCACGCACCTTATTTGCGGCAACGCTCGCCCCTACCCCACTCCCACAAACGACTAGCCCGCGTTCCGCCCTGCCGTCGGCGACTCGGACCGCCACGGCCTCGGAGAAGTCGGGGAAATCGTCGAGTGCATCGTACTCGTAGGCCCCCGCATCTACGACCGAGTGACCCAGCGACTCCACGTGTTTGGCCACCAGGTTCTTCATCTCGAAGCCTGCGTGGTCTCCCCCCACGGCTACCCGCATTCGTACTCTCCCGTGTCAGAGTTTCTCGGTTCAAAGCTTACCACAGAGGCCACCCTACACTCAGGTGATAGAATCGAGAAACGCTATACCCTGCGAAATAGCTCCAATGGTCAACAGAAGCAAAAGCCCGATTGTACCCGACCACCTCTTCGCAAGCCCTTCGCGCGTCAGGAGATTGCTTGACGAAATACATGAAGTCGAAGGAGAGGTTCGAACACTGTACCTCCGACCGGGATCGCCTGTCCCCCAAGTCGGGAAGCTTGGAGCACTCCCCGTTGACCGATCTGCCCCGACTCACTGGATACGCGAGGCATTGAACACGTTCCCCGATTCGGAGACGGGAGCAGCCGTGTTCTGGAGTGACCGCAGGGTATGGGCTGTTATTCCACCCTTCCCCGTCGAAGAAACCCAATCCATAGATGGATTCGACGCTTCGAACCTTGAGGAGCTCTACGAGCGAGATGTAACCGTCGGAGTCGTACTTCTGAGGATGGGCAGGTACGCGATTGGCGTCGTTCGGGGCGACAAGCTGCTGGCCTCCAAGACCGATACCCGCCACGTCAAGAACCGTCACAGGGCGGGCGGGTCGTCCCAGCGTAGGTTCATGCGGAGTCGCGACCGGCTGATTCGTGAGCTGTACGACGAGGCGTGTAGCGTCACCCGTAGAGTCTTCGAGCCGCACCTCGACACCATCGACGGCGTGCTCACCGGCGGAGAACGTCAGACGATCAACGGATTTCTGAAACGGTGCGACTTTCTTGAAAAGTCGGGCCTGCCGGTCATGAAGCGGCTGCTCGCGGTTGAGCGGCCGAGCCACAAGGCTTTGGAAAACATCCACCGCGAAGTATGGAAGAGTCGCGTACTCGTATTCAGCCGGCTCGACTAGCGGCTACTGCGCCGTATATCCACCGTCTACGGGCAGGTACGAGCCGGTCATGAAAGACGACTCATCGGAGGCCATGAAGAGCGCAGCGTATGCGACATCTTCGGGCTTTCCCAAGCGACCCATCGGATGCCGCTCCTCCAAGAATGCCTTCATCTCGGCGTCCTCAGTCAGCGATTTCGTCAGGGGTGTCTCCGTAAAGCCTGGGCCGAGGCAGTTGACCCGGATGTTCTTTGCCGCCATATCGATGGCCAGGTTGCGGGTGAACTGGAGGACTCCGCCCTTCGAGACGGGATACGGGTTGAACCCGCTCTTCCAGCTTGGAGGATAACCAACTACGCTCATGATTGAACCGAGATTCACGATAGACCCGCCTCCTGCCCTCTCCATTTCGGGCACAGAGTGGAAGGCCATGAGATAGGTGCCCTTGAGGTTGACCTTGATGACGCGGTCCCAGACCTCTTCGGGATGCGTCGTCGAAGGGAGGCTCCGCGCGGTGATGCCGGCGCTGTTCACGAGAATGTGCAAGGCGCCATAGGACTCGACTGCCCTTTGGACGATGCTATGCGCCTCATCGGAATCCGTAACGTCGCCCGGGATGGGGATAGACTCCCCTCCCCGTTCGACGATTGTTGCTGCGGTCCGCTCCGCTCCCTCTAGGTCAATATCGGACGCAACGACGCTTGCCCCGTGTTCCGCGAACAGTAGAGCCGTGGCCTCCCCGATGCCGGAGGCGGCTCCCGTGACGATTGCGACCTTGTCCTTCAGTCTCATCCAGACCTCACGTCAGTTGAGTTCGACGCCGATCTCGCGGGCCACGCTGCGAATGTACTGTTGACCCTGCACCGTTTGCGGGTACGGGAAGTGCTCGGCGTGGACGGTTACGTCGTGGTCGAGAGCGTCCATTCGTCGCAACATCGTGTGATAGTCCATCGTACCCTCTCCCGGTACGGCCTCGCCGACATGGCTCACTATCTTCCCGCCGCCGCTTACGTCCACATCTTTCGCGTGAAGGCCGACGATATCGGCCCCCAGCTCGTCGAATATCTCCTCGACCAACTCTGTCGTTCGGTACGCCATGTGCGGGTGAACGAGGTTGACCGGGTCCATGAGGATCTTCAGGCGGGGCGACGCCACCGTGTCGAGCATCTGCTTGAGACGGTCAACCGAGTACATACAAGTCATGACATGGGGGTGAGCGCCAATATCCATCCCCGCATCCTCCGCGAGGTCTGCCAGTTCCCGGATGCCGTCGAGCACCTGCCGCCACGTGTCCTCCTCCCACATCTTTGGAGTCCCGCGACCGACCAGAGTGCCGAAACCTACCAGATGTGCGCCCAGAATCTTCGCGTGCCTCAACTGACGCTCATAGAGTTCAAGTGTGTACCGGTGATCCTCTCGATCATAGCCACCGAGACCGCCCCAGGGCCTCGTGCCCTTGTAGAAACCTGTGAATTCACCAACGGACAGTCCATTGTCGTCGAGAAACTCCCGGAGTTCGTGCACGTCGTCGTCGTCATATTCAGGACGGACCCTCTGCACGGTTATGGTCGTAACATCCATTGTGGCCGCGCACTTGAGCAGTTCGCGTCTGTCGGCCTCGCCCTCAGGACCGACGGTAAGGAATTGGCCGAGTGGGGGACTCATGATAATCACGGTATTCCTCCGGGTGCTGAGTACTGTCTGCTAGGGTGATTGTACCGGATTGTCGCCAAATCGTCCGCCGCCGATGAGATTATTCGACTTGAGCAATTACTGATTTCCCGTTCAACCCGATGATTCGCGTCCAAGTGATCTCGTTGGTCAACTCGCGATCCGAACGGGCAGCGACTCGGATATAGTTATCAGTAAGGCCTACCCACTCGCCTGCCTTGTGAGATTCCCACAACACCCGTCGGCTTGTGCCAAGGAACCGGCCTCGATAACGGGCTGCCTGTTCTTGAGCAAGTTCAATGAAACGCCCTACCCGTTCGGATTTGACCTGGGGAGGAACGTCGTCACGGAAATGCGCGGCACTGGTGCCCGGTCGTGCGGAGTAAGGGAAGACATGCATCGAGGCGAAGCCGACCTCCCGGCAGAGGCGGTACGTGTCCTCGAATTCTCTCTCAGTCTCACCTGGGAAGCCTGCGATTACATCCGTCGTTATGGCAGCGTCGGGAATAGCCTGTCGAATTCCGTCGACCGCTTCGAGGAACTGCCTGCTGTCGTACCGACGTCTCATGCGCTTGAGGACAGCGTCACTTCCGCTCTGAAGCGGGAGATGAAAATGAGGGGCAAGCCTGTCGTCCGACCACAGCGCCAGCAGACGCTCGTCGATCTCATGGGCCTGCAGCGACGAGACGCGAAGTCGAGCCATGCTGCATCGTTCGAGTACGTACCCGATGAGTCCGGCGAGATCGATTCCCTCCAGGTCGAAGCCGTAGGAGCCTAACTGCGTGCCGGTGAGGACGACTTCCTTGTATCCGCGAGTCGTATACTCTTCTATCTTTCCGACGATCTCATCCGGCGGAATGCTTCGCTCGCGTCCGCGCACCTTCGGCACGATGCAGTAGGCGCAAACCTGATTGCAGCCCTCCTGAATCTTGACCATGGCTCGCGTCCGCGCCGCTGTTGGACTGATCGCCTGCACGTCGTCGCCCGTGGCGCAGGGGACGATCTCATCCCCTGCCCAATCGACGACGTGCCGCACGAGGGTAGACTTCTCCGTATTTCCTACGACGAGATCGACCTCGTCCAGCTGCCGTAGGGTCTCCGGTTCACGCTGTGCGTAGCACCCTGTAGCCACGATGGTGGCATTTGGATGCCGTCGACGCGCGGAGCGGAGCGCATGCCTTGCCTTTGAGTCGGCCACGTGGGTCACGGTGCAACTGTTCACCACGTACACGTCGACCGGCGTGTCCTCGCCCACGACGTCGAATCCGGCCTCGGCAAACTCCGTTGCCAGGCCGCCCGAATCGGCTTGATTCAGCTTGCAGCCATGCGTCTCGATAGCCACTCGCGGCCTTGTCTGTAGTTCAATCTCAATCATTGGGAATTCCCCGCTTGATTCTACCACGCCGGTGGCCCTATCCAAGAAAAATCTGCACCGTTTGATAGTACAAGCGGTCGCGTTGTAGGATGGTATCGAGCGGCGTCCGCCATACCTTCGCCGAGGGGGAAACGAATGGAGCAATCAAGTATCACCGTTTACGGGACCACGTGGTGCGGGGACTGCCGCCGGGCGAAGCTCTTTCTCGATACTCGCAAGATTGGCTACGACTGGGTTGACATCGAGCAGGACGCGGAGGCGGCCATGAAGGTCATGGAGATCAACGGCGGATATCGTAGCGTTCCGACAATTCTGTTCGAGGACGGCTCAATTCTCGTCGAGCCGAGTAACGCCGAACTCGCCCAGAAGTTCGCCGCCCGCTGATCCCGATGACAATTTGGTGATGGCTGACAGCACCGTAGGCGCAGCATTTGCCGAGACCCTCAAACGCGGCGGAGTGCCGTGCGTATTTGGCATCCCCGGCGGCGGGAGCGCGATAGACCTCATTGAGGCATGCCGAGCGGTAGAGATTCCTTTCGTCCTCGTACAGCACGAGACTACGGCAGCCATGTCCGCCATTGTCGCGGGCGAGTTGACTGGCTCCTGCGGGGTCTGCATGTCGATCATGGGCCCCGGCGCGGCGAACTTGGTCGGCGGCGCCAGCTTCGGGCTGTGGGAACGGCACGCCGTCCTGAGCCTAACGGAAGCCTACCCTACCGCTCAGGCCCCACGCATGTCGCTGCAACTGATGGACCACTCGAAGTTGTTCATGAGCTTCTCTAAGGCCTCGGAGGTGCTGAACGCCGACCGCCCAGCCGAGCAGACCGAGCGCCTGATGAAGCTCGCGCTCTCCGAACGACCCGGACCTGTACACCTCGACATACCGAATAACCTGCTGGCGCAGCAAACGGGACCGGAATTATCGTCCGACTCCGGCGTGCAAGGCGACGCATCCGAGGCCGTGGGCGATCTCGGCGCGGTTGTGGACGCGATCGACAATGCCGCCAAGCCCGTGCTCGTCGTCGGCCCCGCCGTCGTCCGTTCAGACGCCTGTAACGAGTTGAGATTGCTTGCGGAGCGGCTTGGGGCCGCCGTGGTTACATCCTCGAAGGCACGGGGCGTCATCTCGGAAGACCATCCGCTGTCGGCAGGCATCGTCACCGGCGTCTACGGTGATACGACTTTCGAGGGGCGGATCATCGGCCAAAGTGATCTGATCGTTGCCGTCGGACTCGACCGCATGGAGCTACTGTCTCCCTGGAACTACCCTCAGCCACTCGTTTGTATTGACGCAATCGACACCTCCTCTGAGCAGGTCGGGAGCCCCGCTCACACGGTGTACGGGCCGATCAAACGTATACTCGCCCAACTCACGGATGCCGTTATGCCCTCGGAGGCGTGGAGCATTGCGGAACTCAGTGACTTCCACGACTACGTGCGCTCGTCTCTCCTCGCAGACTCACATGAACTCAACTCTACGACGCTGCTCGAACGCGCTCAAAGCTTGGCCCCTCCCGATACGACCCTTGTGACCGAGACGGGCATCTACAACGCTGTGAATCTGTTTACGTGGAGAGTGCGCGCGCCCGACCTGTATTTCGGTTCCAGCGGCGCGAACACCATGGGGTTCTCCATACCTGCCGCGTTGGCATCAGCACTCATCAGACCAAAACAGAAAACGGTGGCACTTGTCGGCGACGGTGGGTTCTTGATGAAGGCTTCCGAGTTGGAGACCCTTGCGCGTGAGAAGCTCGCTCCAATCATCATCGTGTTCAACGACCGTTCGCTCGGTCTGATCCGCATCAAACAGGCTGCGAAGGGTTACCGGCGTGATGCTGTGGACCTCGCTCCGGTCGATTTTGCTCGACTGGCGCAGAGTTTTGGGGGGCGTGGTGAACGCGTCGGCACTCTTGCTTCCTTCGACGCCGCTTTCAAGGCCGCCCTAGAGGACGACCGGTTCACCGTTATCGACGCACGGCTCGACCCGGACGTGTACGCATCGCACATGGCACCGATCAGAGGGTAACTATCCGTGCCGCAGTAGCGTTAACTAAACAGATCGATACACCCGCCTCGTTTTTCTACACATAATGCCTTACGCCACAATTGCTTCTGGGACGAGACTATATTACGAGCGCATCGGCTTCGGTTCTCCCCTACTACTCATCATGGGCACCGGCCTCGACCACTCGGTGTGGGACACGCAAGTAGAGGCTTACCGCGACGAGTTTGAATGCATAGTATTCGACAACGCGGGAACGGGAAGATCGGGAAGGCCCGACCAGAGACTTACTGTGAAGTCAATGGCCGCGGACACCATCGGGTTGCTGGAAGCGCTCGGCATCGAGCGTGCTCACGTCTCAGGCGTGTCTCTTGGGTCCTGCATTGCACAGGAAGTGACGCTGACCCGCCCGGACATGGTCGCGTCGCTCCAACTGCACGGGACATGGGCTCGAACGGCCGGGTACGCGGGGAGGAAATTCCGGGCCCAAATCCGTCTGATCGAGATGCTCGGCATGCGAGACTTCTATGAGGTCAACGTCCTGTGGTTCATCACTCCGGAGTTTTTCGATGCGCACCCGGACAAGGTAGAGGCCCAAATCGACTCCATCGTTGCTAACGCGCCGAGCCGCGAGTCGCTTATCGAGCAGTACCAAGCCGACATCGAGCACTACACGCTCGACCGACTACCGCAGATTATGGCACCCACCCTTGTGACGATCGGGAGCTGGGACGTAGCAGTTCCACCGATGTACGGCCGGGAGGTGGCCGAGGCGATCCCAGGGGCGGAGTTCGTGCCAGTCAATCCAGGGGGGCACCTCCACAATGTCGAGAACCCAAATGAGTTCAACCGGGTGACCCTCGATTTTCTGAGGCGTGTCAGGAATGCCGCTCAGTAGACATTGTGGGCACTCCAAAGGATGTGTCATTCGCTAACGAACTTACCAGCAAGGTTAGACTACATTTGATACTATGTCTTGGATAGTAGGCAATCACCATTCGAAAGAGTCGAAAGGACCCACATGAAACTCGAGAGGAACCTGATACCGATACTGGCCATTGCGGTCATCATCCTACTAGCTGTGCCTGCGGTGGGGATGGTCATTGGGATGGCTGTGGCCGCCGAACCCGGGGACGATTCTGTGACTGCGACAGAAGAACTCGAACTGGCACCCTTCGAACTTCCACCACTGCCGGAAAAAGAGTTAGAGCCAACTGATTCGCCTCCCAATCAGACCTCAGTAGGTTCCCGCTCCGACTCGGACGTTTCTTCCAGTCAGGGAGATACCTATACGTATGAGGATGGAGACAGGACCTTGAGCGTTGTACTGCAGGCCGATCTAGCCCTGAAGAGTAATTCGGCCCTTTCAACCGACGACAAGGTGGTCATGTTGGGTTCAAGTCAGAGCATCGTCAAGACTGGGGAAGGCGCTGGACAAGAGGGACTCCCCGTATTTCGTTCCGCATCCGGAGGTGGGCTGATGACGCTGCCGGGCGGAGTCTTGCTCGCCCTGGACCCGGAATGGGACAAGGCCCAGGTTGACAGTTTCTTCTCTGATAACGGCATCTCGCCAGAGCAGGTTTCCGAGTTGGGATTCATGCAGAACGGCTTCATCGTGGAGACCGACGCTGGATTTCCATCTCTGGATCTCGCCAATTCGCTGGCTAGTAAGGATGGCGTAGAAGTTTCAACGCCAAACTGGTGGAACGAGGTCAAGTCAAGGTGAGGACAACGTCGTCATTGGCCTCCATGCACTCACTAACTCTAATGTTCTGGAGAGATTTACCCATGTCCTTCTTCTCGAACCATCTTGGCTCGTCCATGTTTTCTGCCATGAGAACGCCAATCCTCATCGTCGCCATCGCTTCCCTTCTAGTTCTGAGTACGGGCGATGCGGGTGGACAGACCGTTGAAGACGACCACGGCGACGCCTACGACACGGCTACACCTATCGAACTGGGCTCATCGGCAGACGGTCGCATCGATCCCGGCGATGATCGCGACGTATTCAAGATCGACCTGTCGGACGCAACCGGGGAAACGGACCTCTGGGTGTACACTCATAACCCGGACCAAGACGTGCCGTTCGACACCTTCGGTGGACTGTACGATAGTGCCGGCACTCTTGTTGAACTCAACGACGACGGGTTCCTGCGGGACTCCATACGCAGCTTCAGCATAAGGAGCGTCGTTGCTCCGGGCGTTTACTATGTGATAGTGGTCGGTTACTCCGGAGATCCGGGGGACTATACCCTGTACGCGCAGACAGTTGCCAACCCCGGAAGCACTATCGAAACGGCCAAGCCCCTGGTCCTCGGCTCGCGCGACGGAGGGCGGATAGATACCCTCGACGACACGGACTACTTCAAGCTCGATTTCACTGAAGCCCAGCATGTGATCATCGACGCGCGGAGCTCGGACATCTCACCATTAGACGCTGTGCTGCTTGACGCCGACGGCGAAGAGATTTCCTCCAATTTCGCGCTGCTGCGCCTACGGGCAGCCGGGTCATTCTTCCCACTCGGCTTCGATATTGAGGAGGACTTCGAGCCGGGCACATACTACCTCAAGGTGACCAGCCCCTTCGCACCAGAGCCTGATGATGATGAGGAGTCCGAAGAAGAACCACCTCCCTTTAGGTCCAATCCTTACGCCGTGTTCTTCCTTGAGGACTTGGAATACACTGAGCTTCTTGATGACTGCAAGACTCAATCAGACGCACTCAGTGATCCGCAAATCAACGATCCGCTGTACGCATGCCAGTGGCACCTGAGCAGTCCCGTAAGGCAGGATATCAACATCGGGACCGTCTGGGCTGACGGCGTCAAGGGTGAGGGAATCAATGTCGCCATTGTCGACGACGGGATGTACCACGCTCATGAGGACCTGCAGGGCAATGTCAATACCGACCTCAACTTCGACTACGGCGAAAACGAAGACATATATGACCGCTTTGAGCATCACGGCACTCACGTTTCCGGCATAATTGCCGCGCGGGACAACGACATAGGTGTGCGCGGTGTGGCGCCTCGGTCAACGGTATACGGTTACAATTTCCTTGGAGGACGAAACAGCACAATTCTCAACCTCCTCGATGCGATGACCCGAAATGCAGAGGAGACTGCCGTCTCCAACAACAGCTGGGGTTGGACAGACGGTCCGGGCTTTAGCCCATCTTTGTCGTTCTTTAGACAGGCGATAAGGTACGGAACCACGGTCGGCTACGATGGCAAGGGTGTCTTCTACGTCTTTGCCGCCGGCAATGGACACCTTCTCGGTGATGACTCCAATCTTGAGGAATACGGCAACGAATACGGTGTGACAGCCGCGTGTTCCGTGAACAAGGAAGGCATCAGGGCCGGATACTCGGAAATGGGCGCCAACCTGTGGGTCTGCGCGCCCTCAAACGACCGTCCGAGCAATCTTGGCGGAGTCAATGGCATACTGACGACTGAGAACTCGGACCGCTACTACCAAGACTTTGGTGGAACTTCCGCCGCAGCACCCATTGTCTCGGGTGTCGCGGCCCTAACGCGCGACGCCAACCCCGAGCTCACGTGGCGTGACATCAAGGTTATTCTCGCCGCGTCGGCCCAAAAGAACGACACTGCAAGCCCGGGTTGGGACGACGGAGCCCCCATGCATCCGGTCTCCTCCACCGAGAATTACTCCTTTAATCACGAATACGGGTTCGGTGTGGTCAACGCCGAGGGCGCCGTCGACCTTGCGAAGCGATGGGCGAACCTGCCTGCCACGCAAAATGCAACCGTGTTTTCCGATCTGCTCAATGTAACAATTCCCGACGCCACATCCGGTGGAGAACCGTCGACGTTCACCCACACGCTCACTATAGATAGTGACATTAGCTTCACCGAGTTCGTGGAGGTCACGCTTATCTTCGAACACGACTCCTTCCGTGACTTGGAGATCCTGCTGGAGTCGCCGTCGGGCGCCATATCAAGAATTGCCGTTCCGTTCAACACGTTTGATGCTCTCGGCGCCTTCTTTGGAGAAGCCTATGTGCCGTTGCATGGATCCTTCCAGTTTGGGTCGGCAAAGCACTTGGGAGAAGACCCCAACGGTGAATGGAAGCTTCACGTGACCGACCGCATTCCCTCCGTGGACGGGACCTTCGTTGGTTTTGGAATGACCGTCTACGGGCACGAGCGAGCGCCCGGTATTCCAACTGTGGACTCTGTGGAAGTCCATCCGGGTGGAGGGATGCTAAACGTTGCTTGGAGTGCTCCCGCCGAGGCAGGCGACTCCGACATCACCTCCTACGACATACGCTACATACCGGCGGATGCGGACGATACCCGTCCAACAAACTGGACTTTGCTGGAGGGCGTATGGTCAGCAGCTACGGGGGGCGAACTTGAACACACGGTGACCGAGTTGGCTGACGACACTCTCTATAACCTACAAGTGCGGGCCATTAGTGGTGCCGGTGCCAGCATCTGGTCCGAGGCCGGTAGCGCAACTACCCGGACGAGCCTCTGCGTCATCGAAGACGCAGTGAGGGACATAACAAATGCCGGGTTGATCCATGACTGCGAGGCGTTGATAGAAGCGCGCGACACACTGGCAGGAGACGCAACGCTCAACTGGTCGACCGAGACCGAAATCTCGACGTGGGATGGCGTCTACTTTGGTGGCGAACCGCAGCGAGTGACGGAACTAATCATCAGACGGAGCGAGTTGAACGGTTCAATTCCGGCTTCACTTGGCCGCCTCGACATGCTGGTGGAACTGAACTTGCACAGCAACGAGCTTACCGGCAGCATTCCCGCAGAAATTGGAGACTTGGAGAAGCTGGAGAATCTGCTCCTCCACAACAACGAACTAACTGGCACAATTGCCGACCTCAGCAGCCTTAGTAATCTCAAGATGCTGTACCTATCCGGCAACGATATGGGTGCTGGCCAAGGCATTCCTGCGTGGCTGACTTCGATGGGCAACCTTGAGTACCTGAGTCTGTGGGGCAATAGACTAGGTCGCGGGATTCCGGATCTGAGTGGGATGACAAGTCTGAAGTTGTTGAAGCTTCAGAGTACGGGGCTGACTGGAGAAATTCCGGCATCCATGGGCGATATGGCAAGTCTGGGCGGCTTGTACCTCCACGACAACAACCTGAGAGGGGAAATACCGGAAGAGCTTGGACAACTTATCAACCTCAGACGGATATGGCTCCACAGCAACAATCTGACAGGCGAGATTCCGTCTGAGTTGAGTGGAATGATCGGCCTTGTGGACCTTAACCTTCGCAACAACCGGCTGAGCGGACCAATTCCGACTGAGTTGGGAATCATGACCAACTTGGAGAAGCTGCGGCTACATAACAACCAGCTGAGTGGATCCATCCCGGCGGAGTTGGGTGATCTCGATAGTCTAGAAGGGCTGTGGCTCCAGGGTAACCGGCTGAGCGGGTCGATTCCTGCAGAACTGGGCAATCTGGGCGACACCCTGACCCAGTGGCGTCTCGGAGGAAACAGGCTAACTGGCTGTGTTCCGTCCGGGCTGGCAGCCGTGGCGGACAACGACATGGCCGCACTCGGTCTCCGACCATGTCCATAATCGCATGACGTTTGAGTAGTCTTCAGCGCCGCCGGCACGGATCAATTGAATCGGTCCGGCGGCGCTGAAGTTATATGTGTGGTTTGGGATTCCTCCAGCATTTTCGGAGTCTTTACTCAGCCACTACTTGCCTACGGCCCAAACTGCCATGGAGCCGTGATACGATGCGCCGTACCAATTGAGGTAAAAGAGCAGTGGGCGACTTTTGGATTCAGGAAGGTGAGAGGATGCTGTTCATTGGCGACAGCATTACCGACTGCGGCCGAAGGGACCGCGCATTTTCCCTAGGCGACGGCTACGTCAGCATGTTCACGGAACTTGCTACGGCAAAGTATCCGGAACGCAACATCGAATGGACCAATATGGGCATCGGAGGCAACCGCACGACCCACTTGAAGGAACGCTGGCAGTCCGATGTGATCGACCAAAGACCGGATCGTCTCTCGATCAAGATTGGTATAAATGATCTAAGCAGCTTCCGGCGCGGTGACCACGGCGGCGTTCCACCCGAACAATTCAAGGAAAACTACGATCGGATACTCACCGTAACCCGAAGGTCCCTCGGCGACATACCTGTTCTCCTGATTACGCCGTTCTACATCTCCACGAATTGGGATGATGAGATCGAAGGCGCTGTCCTCGGCATGATCCCCGAGTACATCGAAATCGTCGAAATGATGAGCGCAAAGTACAACACCCTACTGCTCAATCTTCATGACCTATTTCAGGAACACCTGAAGTTTCGCCCCGCACACACCTTCTGCCCCGAACCGGTTCACCCGAATCACACCGGACACATGGTCATCGCCAACGCGCTAATGGAGTTTCTCAGTCGATGAGAAGCGTTGGACCGAGTTGAGTTTGTCATCGCCAACTCCGAGGGGGGCCGTCCGCATAGATGAAGCCCACAAAACGCCACTCCCAACTCGCCAAGGAATTCGTCGGCGCCCCTGACTTACGGAGAATAGGACTACGACCGGGTTACCGAGTCGGCCACCTCGACGGTACAGCCAACTACGTCGCCGACCACCGGTTTGATCGGGGACCATTCGACCGGCTCCACCGCGAATTGACCGTGGTCGACGCCTACTCCGCACTCGTTGATATCGAGGAGTTGCTGCGTGGCCGTATCAACGTCGTCATCCAGGCACTCGGTCCTGAAGAGCTTTTCGTCCAAGAGGAGCTACAGAACCCTTCGGAGGAGCCGCCAAAGGGCGTGCGGTCGTGGCTTCCCGTCTTTGAAGGCGATGAACTCGTAGAGCGCATCAAGGTCGGGATAGACGAGCACTTGCGCTTTGCCGAGGCGCACGCGGACTATATCGAGGTCGCCCTTACGGAACCTGACATCCCGCGGATCGTCGCCGACGAAAGAATTGGGATGGTTCTGATGCTCGTCAGCGGGTATATCGCAGACAATCTGGATGTGCTCAAAGAGTTCCACGAACTTGGCATCCGAGTGATGTGCCCCAGCCATTTGGCGGCTACGTCGTGGGCCGATTCAAGTGCGGAACTGAACGACATTCCCGGACTGACCGATTTCGGTCGTGATGTGATCAGGACATGCAACGAAATTGGTGTCCTGGTTGACCTGGCCCACTGCTCCGACTACTCCTGCCGTGACTCGCTGGCGGTTACCAAAAGGCCAGTCATCGCAACGCACACAAAGGTGCGGGCGATCACCGGGAGCCTGCGAGACATGAGCGACGACGTTATTCGAGGCGTTGCAGACACCGGCGGCGTCGTCTGCGTTTTAGCTGCCACGCCCCGGACTGCGGAGGAGCGCCACGATGCCCGGCTCAAGCGTGACCGGGACCTACTGGCAAGATATTCAGACCCTTTCGACCTCGCGGAGGCAAAGCTTGCCGACGCTCAGATATGGAGCACGAAACTCGATCTCAAGTCAATTGACTACGCTGTGAATGTAGCGGGCATTGACCACGTCGGGCTTTCGTCTCACGCCCAAAATGTCCCGCAATGGAAGGAGTTTACGGAGACACTCCTCAGACACGGGTTCACAGAGGAAGAAACGTCGAAAATCCTCGGTGAGAACGTACAGCGTATTCTCAGAGAAACTCTATGACCTTTAGATTCTAGAGGAATCCAGCCGCCAAGCTTACTTCCATCTGCCGAGGGAATCGGTGAACCGACCAAGTCAGGTCATGCTATGAGGGGCAGCCTGGAAGGCGTCCAGTTGGGGGCCACTACCATAGTGGTAGACGGCAGCATCGTGGGCACGGCGCGGACGCTGGTTGCAGCGTACTCGAAATGTACGGTCGGTGCTCGGACTTACGTGATCTGTTGGCAGTGGACGATGGGGCTAATCCAAGACTCTCACACCACATGGCAGGCAGCGAAGTGGCCTGAGGCCTTCTCTTCCAAAGGAGGGTGAGGGTTGTCCCGGCAGAATTCGGTTGCCTCGGGGCACCTGTCGAAGAAGCGACATCTGGACGGAGGATCAATGGGTTCCGTCACTTCACCGCTGATGTTCGGTCGTTCGCGATGGTGATCAGGATCGGGAACAGGCACAGCGGAGAGGAGCGCTTTGGTGTAGGGATGCAGGGGATTGCGAAGCAGTTCCTCGGTATCCGCCATCTCAACTATCTTCCCGAGGTACATCACTGCAATCCGGTGGCACATATAGCGGGCTACCGCCAGATCGTGGGTGATGTAGAGGTAAGCAACCCCCAGGCCCTCTGCCAGCTCTTGCATCAGGGTCATGATGCCCGTACGGCTGGAAACATCCAGCATCGAAGTAGGTTCATCGGCGACCACCAGTGA
>JAPOPA010000301.1 GCA_026713145.1 Chloroflexota bacterium | reverse complement strand
TTGCGGCTTTTGGCGCGGCGGGCGACCTTGACGACGGCGGCGATCTTTCCGCGGTGGGGGGTATAAAGGGTGATGATGCGGTCGGCCTCGCCGAGCCGCATGTGCTTGAGGACGACGCCCTCTGTGTTGTATGTCTTCGGTCTCGGCATTGGACTTTAGTCCTCAACCATACGGAAAGCCTTGAACGCGGCGACGCTTCTGAGCGTCCACGCCGCTAGAACTCCTGGCGGCCTTCGAGTGCCCGTCCGAGCGTCACTTCGTCGGCGTATTCGAGGTCTCCTCCGACCGGCAGGCCGCGCGCCGGTCGCGTGACCCTGATGCCCAGAGGAGAGATGAGACCGTGCAGGTACATGGAAGTAGCCTCTCCCTCCAGATTCGGGTTGGTGGCTAGTATGACCTCCGTCACCTCGGAGCCCCTGAGTCGTTCGAGGAGCGAGGCGATCTTGAGGTCCTCGGGGCGGATGCCGTTCATCGGCGAGATGGCGCCGTGCAGGACGTGGTACAGGCCGGAGTACGCCCCGGTACGTTCGAGTGCGGGCACGTCCATCGGCTCCTCGACCACGCAGATCCTGGTGCGGTCACGGCCGGAGTCCTGACAGAGGCGGCAAGGGTCGGTCTCGGTGATGTTGGCGCAGGCGGAGCACAGGATGATCCTCTGCTTGACTGCGAGGATGGCGTCGGGGAGGGCGCGCGAGTGCTCGTCGCCCATGCGAATGAGGTGGTAGGCCAGTCGCTGGGCCGTCTTTGGGCCGATCCCCGGCAGCCTGTGAAGCTCTTCGACGAGCTTCCCGACGGGGTCTGCGGATGGGTATGGCTCGGGGTTGTTCATCTATCTGCGAGTGATAGGTCGTCCATAGTGAGAGGGACGGACGTGTCCCTATGTCAGACCCGGTATGTTCAGGCCGCCGGTGATAGAGGCCATCTGCTTACTTACGGTCTCCTCCGCCTTGCGCAGGCCGTCGTTGACGGCGGCGAGCACCATGTCCTGCAGCAGCTCGACGTCGTCCGGGTCGACGACATCGGGGTCGATGGTGATGGACAGGACGTGCATCTTGCCGGTCACAACGGCCGTGACGGCGCCGCCTCCGGCAGATCCCTCGACCGTGAGGGTCTCCATTTCCTCCTGCATCTGCTCCATGCGCTTTTGCAGCTGCTGGGCCTGCTTGATCATTTTTCTATTCATCATTTGGGGTATCCTCCTTTTCGGCGATCACACGGGCGCCCATCAAGCGCGCTGCCCGCACGAGATGGCTCTTCTGCGCGACGTTCTGCATGGGACCGTTGCCGCCCCCGTCGGCGAGGGCCACCTGTATTTCGTATTCGCCACCGAGCGCAGACTGTACGGCTTCTCTGACGAGCTTTCTGCTGGCGGGGTCGTCGAACTCTTCCTGCATACGCTCCATGTGGGCGCGGTGCGCGAACATCAGGGTGAGTCTGTCATCCTCGATATTTCGTTCGCGGCAGTCACGGAGCAGGCTGCCAAGATTGTACTTCTTCCCCTTGGCGTGGCGCAGCGATCTGACTACCTGATCCCATTGCGGGTCCGCCTGACGTGGTGGCGTAGACGCTGCAGGCTGGCGGTACGTGGACGGGTCGCGAGCGGCGGGCGGGATATCCCTGCTTCCCGCGGGCGGGCCGGATGGGACGGGAGCGCGAGGTTGCCGTTGAGCAGGCGCAGGTGGGGGAGCCGTGCCTTGGCGCGCCGGGGCGGGAGCGGACGGAGGCGGGGCCGGGGCCGCCTGGACCACGGGAGGCTTGGGGGTGATGCTCGACTCCACGAGGGCCATCTCCAGGGGGAGGGTCGACACGAGATCGCGTTTCACGTCGACCGCTGAGAACATCTTGAGCACGTGCACGAGGTGGTCGAGCGACAAGCCTTCAGTCAGCTTGCGAAGCTCGACCTTGACTTCATCATTGAAGCCGAGCGAGGACTCTACGGACGACTTGATAAGCAAGGTGCCGCGAAGGTGGTCCATGACCATCCGGTGGAACTGCTGGAGGTCGACTCCCTGTTCGGACACTTCATTGATGACGGCCAGACCCTCCTTCGTCTCCTTTTTGAGGGCGTGACGCGCGAGATCGAGGGCACGCTCGTCGCCGCCAAGCTCCAGCAGGTCGCGCACCTGCTCCGCGCGGAGCGGCGAACCGTACGACACCAGGGCCTGTTCGAGCAGGTTCTCTGCATCGCGGAGGCTACCTGAAGACGACCTTGCCAGCAGTGCGAGGGCCTCGGGCTCGGCGGTGTGGCCCTCCTGCTGTGCGAGGGTGTCGAGCTGAGTTTGGATGATGTCGAGGGATATTCGCCGGAAGTCGTACCTCTGGCACCGCGAGATGATGGTGAGCGGCACCTTGTGGATTTCGGTCGTGGCGAGGATGAAGATAGCGTGGGCGGGCGGCTCTTCGAGGGTCTTCAACAGCGCGTTGAAGGCCGGCTCGGTGAGCATGTGGACCTCGTCGATGATGTAGATCTTGTATTGGCCCTCGTGGGGCGTGTACCCGACCTTGTCGCGCAGATCGCGAATGTCGTCAATCCCACGGTTGCTGGCGGCGTCGATCTCGATGAGGTCGAGCGAGCGCCCCTCGTTGATCGACTGGCAGATGTCGCAGGTGTCGTCCGGCTCCCCATCCTGCGGGTCGCGGCAGTTTGCGTCCTTCGCCATGATACGGGCGGTGCTCGTCTTGCCCGTTCCGCGAGGCCCCGTGAACAGGTACGCATGGGCGATCCGCCCGAGCGACACGGCATTGCGGAGCGTCTGCGTGACGGCATCCTGTCCGACGACCTGTTCAAGCCGCCTTGGACGCCATTTCCTGTATAGGACTTCTGCCATATCCTCTCAACGAAGAAGTGCTTAGGGAGCCGCCGGGTCGCTCCGTAAGTCTCTCATACAATCAGCCGGTGTGAAACCGGCAATTTTCAAATGTAACCATGCGGAGTTGATGAGGCGAACACCCTCCCCCATGTGGATACCCGCTGTCGCAGGTATGACGGTGGCCGTATGTGTTGAGCGCTCTCACGAAGTGTGAACGGTTACCTTAACTCGGCTGTTGCGACATTCTTTCCATTACCCGGCTTTCGGCTGCGTTCATCACTGCCTCGTCATCCGGCTCCTCGTGGTCGTAGCCGAGGAGGTGAAGTACGCCGTGCACCAACAGGACGGTCAGCTCCCGTCCGACCGGGTGCCCGGCCTGCTCGGCCTGTCTGCGCGTCTGCGGGTACGAGATGATGATCTCTCCGAGCGATGTACCGGAGTTTTCGGTTGGCGGGAGGACGAAGTCGATCTCAGGGACGCTTCGCTCCTCTTCGCCGTAGTACTCGCCCTCGTGGGTGAACGAGAACGAGAGTACGTCGGTATTCTCGTCCAGTCCCCTGTGCCGCAGGTTCAGCTCACGGACCACTTCGTCGTCCGCTATCACGACGCTGACGTGCGTGTTAGAGTCGCACGACCTGGACTCCAACGCGGCGGAGACAGGCTCCAGGACGTTGCTCTCGGAGACGACGTTTGCGAACTCGTCGAATATCTGGACATCGATTTGAAAGTCGGTCAACGGATTCGAAATTCCTCATGGGCAGGTGTTACGCCCGCCCCTATCCAGATTCGCCGTTGGCCTCCGTCTTTCCGGCCTCGTACCCCTCGGCGTATCCCAATCGCACGGCGTGGGCCATCGCCGGCACCAGCGCCGTCATGAACCGGCTTAAACTCGCTTCGTCGGCCTCGTCCGGCAGCTCGCCCATCTGGTTCAGCATTAGCTGGCCGGCGATCGATACGTATGGGCTGAGCCAGTCAGGAACGTAGTCGTCGACCCCCGCGTTCTCGGCGGCGTCCTCGACGAAGGTCAGCGTGCTGAGGGTCTCGTCGTCGCCGCTCTCTCCGGTCAGAAAGTCGAGGGCGGCACGAAAGGACTCTTCGAACTCCTCAAACGGGTCGTACTGTGTCATTGCGTGACTCCTTCGACTAACCGATTTTGCCGGCACTCCGGGCCACCAATAGGATACCAGAATCTCTGTTCGATATGATGCCTATTTTGCCGTAAGATCGCCCGCAATGGCAGTGCAGAGGGTATACTTGCCGGGCATTTCGCAACGGGCGAGGAGCGGCAACTCATGAAGGAATCCGCGCTGTACGTTGAGCGCATCGAGCAGGCACAGGAACGTTTGGAACGCCTGCTGGCCGAATACCAGCGCGACGACCGTTTCGCTCCCGTAACGGTTATCGTGCCGTCGACCTACGCGGGGCTTTACCTACGCCGCGACATGGGGAGGCGTGGTCTCGTCAACGTACAATTCATGGTGCTCCCTCGCCTCGCGGAGCTTCTGGGGGCAGCGGGACTTGCCGCAGAGAGCCTGAAACCGCTCAAGCCGACGATAGAGTCCGCCGCCGTCCGTCGCGCGGCTGGGGAGGCTTCGGGACGGCTCGAACCATTCCGGGCACATCCGTCCTTTCATTCCAGTCTGCGCTGGACGTTCCGGGACCTCCGCCTTGGAGGGCCGAGCGTTCTCGCTTCTCTCGAGCGGCGGGGCGAGATACCGGCCGAGATCGTCCGGCTATACTCACATTTTCGCAAGATAACCGAGTCGTACTACGACCGTGAGGACCTCGCCGACGCTGCCGCCGATACAGTGGCGGGCGGGAACGTGACGGCGCTATCCGATCTTGGACCGGTGATTGCGTACCTGTTGACGGACCTCACGCCTGCGGAGCGACGGCTGCTCGATGCGCTGGGATCGGCGTGGAAGTGCTCGGCGGTGTTGGGAATTACGGGAGACGAGGAGGCCGACGAAGTGGTGCTGGCAAGGGCCGCGCCCCGTGGAACAGTTCCGCCCGACCCCATAAGGCCACCGGCGCCTGCCGCGCGCGAGACGAGCCTTCTCATCACATCGGACACCCGCGAAGAGGTGCGAAGCGTGGTGAGGGCGGTGGCCTCGGCAGCACACGGGGGAACGCCGTTCCACCGGATGGCGGTCCTGTACTGGCAGCGGGAACCGTACGCAACGCTCATAGCGGAACAGTTCGGCATGGCGGGCGTACCGACGGCCGGTCCGACGGCGGGAAGGCTGGCCTCTACGCCCGTGGGACGGATGGTAAAGGGCCTGGTCGATCTCGCGGGCGGCGACGTGCCAAGGGACGAAGTAATGCGCTGGCTCACATCCTGCCCGGTAAGGTCAACGTCGGCGGGATTCCGACCCTCTCGCTGGGACGCGATTTCGCGCGACGCGGGCATTGTTGGGGGACTTGAGCAATGGCGCGACCGGCTTGGGCACTATGCGGGCCGGCAGGAGAGGGCGGCCAACGACCAAAGCGAAGACATCCCCGAGGCAAAGCTGCTGAGAATCAAGCAGACTGCGAGCGAGGCATGGGCTTTGCGCGCCTTCATGCTGCGGCTGGACGAAGTCCTTACGCCTCCTGATGACGGCTCTGCCTGGCGAGAATTCGTAGAGTGGGCCGACGACCTGATCGGTCGGTACATGGACACCGCCTCGCTTCCGTCAATCGAAATGGACAATTACGAGAAGATTCAAGCCGGCCTCCGTGAGCTGGACGGACTTGACGACGTGGAGGACGGCGCTACCTTGGAGAGGTTTCGCGTCGCGCTCGACGAGGCGCTGGGCGGGACTGCCACAAGAGAGGGCGCGTTCGGGGAAGGGGTGTTCGTGGGGACGGTCGGAAACGCTGTCGGACTTCGATTCGACAAGGTATTCCTCCTGGGAATGGTCGAGGGTCTCGTGCCGCCGCGGGTACGAGACGATCCCCTGCTGCCTGACGACGACCGCGAGCAGGCGGGGCTCCCGCTCCGGCGTGGAACTGCTGTCGAACGGTCCGAGTACCTCGCGGCGGCATCGGCGGGACGGGCCACCGTGCTCACGTTCGCCCGCGGAGACAACGCCGCCCAGAAGGAGCAGCACCCGTCCCGATGGTTCCTTGAAGAGGCCTCCCGTCTGCACGGGTCGTCCGTGTATCCCTCGATGCTGTCGTCTGCCACTGAACTCGCTACTCTGAGGGAACAGCCGTGGCTGGAAGTTGTGGCGTCTGCGCAGGAGAGTCTCAAAGGCGTCTCCGAATCGCAATCGGCCGACCTGCACGACTACGACCTCCATCATCTGTGGCGCTGGCGTCGCGCGGGCAAACGCATCGGCGATCACCACATCGCGTCTACGGAGAAGGCCATCGCGCGAGCTCTGGGAATGGAGCGTGCAAGGAACGGGAGGACCCTGACGATCTGGGACGGCGACCTCTCGGCAACCTCGTCTTCCTCCGGGCGCATAGGGCTTTCCAATCGCGAGTTCTTCTCCCCGACGCGGCTCGAAACGTGGGCCACCTGCCCGTACCGCTACTTCCTGTCGCACGTACTGGGCATCGCCGCCCCGGAGCAGCCGGAAGAGATAGCGACCATATCCCCCATGGACAAGGGATCGCTGGTCCATACCGTCCTGGAACGCTTTGTCCAAGCAGTCCAGGAACAGGGGACAGTCCCCCTACCCGACCGGCCCTGGACTGAAGACCACGGCAGGCTGCTCATGGGCATTGCCGAGGAGGAGTTTCGGGAGGCCGAGGGGCGCGGGGTCACGGGTAAGCCGCTGCTGTGGGAGATAGCGCAGGCCGAAATTCGGGGCGACCTCCGCAGGTTTCTTGAGGAGGACTTCGACCTTCGTCACAAGCATGGAGTTTCTCCCCACGCGGCGGAGAGCGCCTTCGGCACCTCCGGACACGACCGCGAGGACACGCAGGCGCAGGCACCTGTCGAATGGTCAAGCGCGGCGACGGGCACGATACGGTTTCGGGGCATCATTGACCGGATCGACGTGTCGCCGTCCGGGGACGCCGCCCTTGTGCTCGATTACAAGACGGGTGGAACGACCCAGTACTCCAACATGGACAAGGACCCCGTCAGGCGTGGCACCCGCCTGCAGTTGCCGGTATACGGCCTCGCGGCGCGCCAGCTCCTGGGAGAAGGGGTGGAATTGAAGGCCGCGTATTGGTTCGTGTCGGCCAAGGGCAATTTCAAGACTCGCCCCCAAAAGCCGGCGCCTCTCGACGACATGATGGAGCCTTTCGCCGATGCGGTTGGGACCATCACCGACGGGATCGACAAGGGCGTGTTCCCTGCATATCCCGGGAAGGACAACGCCAATTGCTCATACTGTGACTTCAAGAATCTCTGTCCCACGCGGCGAGAGTGGCACTGGCGGCAGAAACGCGGGGACGGACGCGTGGCAGCATACGCAGAAATGGCCGAGGGGGAGGGAAGCCGATGAACACCCCATCCGACCAACCTGCGAGGGACGCAATCGTCGAACGCCTGGACGAAAACATGGTAGTAGAGGCGGGCGCGGGCACGGGAAAGACGCGGAGCCTTGTCGATCGCGTAGTAGCCCTGATAACGACCGGACGGGCGAGCGTAGGTGGCATCGCTGCAATCACGTTCACCGAGTCCGCCGCCGCGGAGCTGCGTTCCCGCATCGGCGAGACGCTGGAGAGAACCAGCAGCGATCCCAGCCGTGGGGAGGCGGAGCGTGAGCGGTGCAAGCGCGCGTTGGGCGACCTCGACCAGGCGTCCTTCCAGACGCTGCACAGCTTCGCTAGCAGTCTCCTGCGCGAGCGTCCGCTGGAGGCTGGGCTGCCTCCGGGATTCAACGTCCGTGACGGGATCGAGGCGGAGGTCGCGTTCGAGAAGGAGTGGGCGGAGTGGCTCGACGCGACCCTCGACGACCCCGAGGCGCAAGAGGCGCTCAGACCCGCCCTCACGGAAGGGGTGACCCTGAGGCAGATGCGAGAGATCGCGATCAGTTTCCACAGGAACTACGATCTCCTGGCCGACGTTTCGTTCGACTCGCCATCGGAGCAGGACAAGGAGGGGGAGCGAGAGCGGGAACTGGCGCCCGTGCTCCAGCTGCTCCGCAAGTTCTCGCTCAGGTATGCCGATGAGCGGAAGTCCGCCGGGGACGTGGAGTTTCAGGACCTCCTTGTGCTCGCTCGCGATCTGCTCAGGGACAGCATCCCCGCTCGCGATCACTTCCGGGGGCGCTACTCGCACATACTCATCGACGAGGTGCAGGACACCGACCCGCTTCAAGCGGAGATTGCTTTCTTTCTGGCCGAACACGCTCCAGATGGGACCATCTCACCTTCCCGACCGAAGGACTGGCGTAACGTGCGGCCCGCAGCCGGGAAGCTGTTCATCGTGGGAGACCCGAAGCAGTCGATCTACCGATTTCGGCGAGCGGACATCCAGCAAGTCGATCAGATGCGCAAGGCCTGCGGCGGCTCAAACGCGCTCCTCACGCAGAACTTCCGGTCGCTGCCTCCGGTCATCGAGTGGGTCAATCACGTGTTCGAACAGTGGATGGAGGGAGGCGAAAGTCAGGCGGATTACTCTCCTCTCGATGCGGTGTCGGAGCTTGGCGAACCTTCCCCCGTCCGACACATCGGAGGCGTCATCGAGGGGAATGTCGGAGACGTTCGCTGGCAGGAAGCCGATGCCATCGCGGGCGCTATAGGGACTGCGATTGCGGAGGGCTGGGAGGTGCGATCGCTGGACCGTGCCAAGGAACCTCGGCCCGCCAAGTACCAGGACATCTGCGTTCTGATGCCGAGTCGCCTGGGGTTGGATGCCCTCGAGTTCGCGTTGGAGACGGCAGGGATACCCTACCGCCTCGAC
>JAPOPA010000298.1 GCA_026713145.1 Chloroflexota bacterium | reverse complement strand
CGCCAGAGTCCCAGGGAGTTCCACAAGGCCGCCAAAATCACAGGATCGTGTGATTACAAGCCCCCAGGAGGACCGCGTAATCTGGGATTACAGGAAAGGGAGTGACGATACAAGCACCACAGGGAGGTGACACTCATGAAGGAGATACGGTACATACAGTTTATCTTCGTTGCAGCCGTGCTCGTGGTCGCTATGGCGTGCGGGCAGAACGCGGACCCGGCGGCGGCGAGCAAGGAAGCAGAATCCGCCGCAACGCAAGCGTTGGTCGATCCAGTGGACGAGGCAGAGGCTCCGGGGGACACGCCGGACATAGCCGACTACATGGACGCGGAGACGGCGCGGCTGTTCGAGCAAATGACCCCGGAATGGCAGGAGTCGGCTAAGGACACCTGGGTCGACTTCACGAAGTTCGCCCCGCGTGAGGACTGGACAGGGATCGCACAGAGCATCGTCCCTAAAGAGTACGCGCAAGCGAAGATTCAAGGGGGGTTACGCGGGGTCCCCGTCGCAGGGGTGCAGGACCTCGTCGATCCGAGCAAGGGCGCTACGTAGGACGGGACGTCCTCGTTCGTGCTGAGCATTCTCGCTCCCGAATACATCGAGGCGTACGAGCTCATACCCGAGGGGTCGCTGTTGCGCGAGTACCTGGACGTCAGTCTCGGACAGTTCACGGAGAGGGGATGGGAGTCGATCAAGGCGCAGCCGGCCGAGCCGTACCCCGCGCAGGCCCCAAAGCTGGACGCCGGAGACGAGTTCGAGCTCCGCAAGATGCTGACGAATGCCGGGGACGCCGAGTGGCTCGTCCAAAGGCTCCGGTCGCTGGACGCGGAGGCGGCCAGGGAGTACGAGTCCGCGAACGACGTGACGGACCGCCTTGCCATATTCCGAAGGCTCGTGGAGGTCGACGGGAAGGAGCAGGGAGTCGTGGAGATACGGGCGGAGTGGGGCGGACGGTCGAACGGCTGGGACGAGGAGAAGATCGCCGCTCATATCGAACTTACCCGAATCTGGGTGGAGGAGGACGTGGCGCGCAGCCGCATGACGCCGAGACAGCAGTACATCAACCACGTGGAGTATACCCTGTGTGGTGACCTGATGAGTCACGTCGTTGGGCAGGACCCCAGAACGGCGAATTCCGGCCCTGGGCAATGCGACATCGCCAAGGTGATCGCGCTGACGAAGGAGGCGCTGGAGACAAGAGAGCCGGCAAGCAGCGACGAACAGCTCCGAGAACAGATCGAGTTCGCGCGGCAGACGCCGCGGAGGCAGTGAGTCGGGTGACGGCAAGGCGCAAGCGAATCACACGGAGGTGTATCCGCAAGTGAACAGCGTCCAGACCATGACGACCATGAAGGGAGGAAAGCACCATGAATACGACCTTCAAGACAGCCATAACTGTGCTTCTAACGTCGGCCATACTCGCCGTATGCGCCATCGCCTGCTCCGACGACCCGCCTCCCCTGGATGGGGAGACACCAGCGGCTACGGACAGCGATACTCAGACCGAGGTTGACATCCTCCAGAACGACCACCGGTTCATCACCATCGTGCTCTCTCCGTACAGGTCAAGCCTCAGCGACATTGACCCATCTGTATTCCATCCGTGGTGCACTCCTCCCGATGCGGAGTGGCCGGTGATTCCTCCCAAAGTGCGCAAGTCACCCCCCGTGCCAGAATACCTGCCGGAAGGCACGTCCTTCGACAAGGCTGTCCACGAAGACGGGCGACATGTTGCCGACATCTACACCAGCGACTTCGGCAACGGTAATCGCATACGTCTCACCGTGACCTATGGCCTCTTTAGCCCCTGCCTGATTACCAGTAGAGCCCCCGAGTTACTGGAACAGGTGTCCGTTGCAGGCAGTTGGGGTGTCATTGCCAGAAACATGAAGGACCTGTTCGAAACGCTAACTTTGTACATCGAGTCGGAGTTGGGCTACGTTGAAATCCAACGTATAGACACGGAGAATAAGGGTCGCGTCGGCAAGGACGAACTCATCAAGATAGCCGAGTCTATGCCGATATTCGGCGAGAAAGCCACATCCACTGACGTGCAGACCGAGGTTGATATCCTCCAGAGCGACCGGAAATTCATCACCATCGCGCTGTCCCGGTATCGCTCGGATATCAGTAGCATAGACCCGTCCGTTCTGCATCCGTGGTGCACTCATCCCGACGCGGAGAGCGTGACCGTCCCTCCCAAACAGCGCAAGTCGCCGCCTGTGCCAGAATACCTGCCGGAAGGCGTATCCCTTCATAGAGAAGTTCACCTCCCTAATGGGAGGCACTTTCAAGACACCTATGTAAGCGACGGTGGCAACGGGAACCACATTCGCCTCAACGTGACGCATGGCACGTGCCTCATCACGAGCAAAGCGCCTGAGTTCATTGAACAAACCTCGGTCGCCGGCAACTGGGGTGTTTTCCTCAGTGGAGCAAAGGGTGCGGGGTCTTTCGATTTGCACTTCGAGACCGATCTGGGCGTTGTATCCATCAACCGAGTCATCACCGGAGGAAAAGAACAGTCCGTCACCAAAGACGAGCTCATCAAGATAGCCGAGTCCATGCCCATATTCGGCGGGGAGGCAGCATCCGACAGCACTCTAACCCCTCCACCAGTTTCGACCTCCACGCCAGATGACGAAAAAAAGGTGCTCGACCTAAATTCGTTTGCGGAGAAATTCAGGGAACTGGAAGGCACTAGACAAACCATTAACGATGATTTCCTGACTATTGGTGAGGAACTAGATGCGTCAGAATTTAGCCAGATAGTTTCAGTCTTGGACAGAGTAATTCACCAGCAAACAGAGTTAATCAGGGAAGTTGAAGCGATTGACCCTCGAAGTGAAGTTACATCTCGTCTCAAGGACGACTTGGAATATGCGTATTCAGAGCAACTTGAGGGTTACACTACATTGCTCGCTATGACAAAACGAGCATATGAAGATCAACCGGCCGGGAAGCCCAGGGAACTGAAAGAGAAATACCCTGGAATGTATGCCCATGCGTGGAGACGGCTATCGAACGGGGATGGCTATGTGAAGCGGGTCAGCGTTGAATTGAACAAGCAATTTTTTGCGGATCATAGCAAACCCCCGACAAGAGTCGTGAAATCACTTCGAATTCCATACTCCATGTGTTGCTAGACACTGCGAATAAGGGTCGCATCGGCAAAGACGAGATCCTTATGATAGCCAAGTCAATGCCCGTGTTCAGTGGCGGGGCCGTATCCACCGACGCGCAGACTGAAGCCGACACCCTCGTCAGCCCTCTAGGATTCATCAAGGTGGGCTTTGCAGGGAAGAATCTCGACGACGTCTACCCGCCTGCAGGATCACATCATCCAGGCCCAATAAGGACCTACCATGCTCAGATACTGCACAACGCTCACCCTCCTATCACTCCTCGCCACCACGCTCCTCCTGGGCTGTAGCGACCTGCCGCCGACACCGCGGCCGGTACCAACCCCAACGCTGCTGCCGCACCCTACCCTCACCCCGCCCCTTACTTGGGACATCATCGACGAGGAGCTCGCCGACCCTTCCAGCACGTGGCGCAAGGAACACCTATTCCGCGTATTCGCCAACACCCTCCAAAGCCACGACGACGAGCTTAAGAAATACGACAACAGAATCCTTACCATCGAAGGCCCCTACAGCCATCGCACCGACGACTACACCATGCACCTACAATGGCACTACCTCGAACACAGCTTCACCGTCAACTGCAGAATCTGGCCCCGGCCCGACGCCAGCCAGGTCGCCTACCTCGACTCCATAGAGCAGGACACCCCCACCATGACCGTCTGGGGCGAATTCCTGTACAAGCCAGGACAGCTTCCAGGATTCTACTACTCCGAAAAAAACGCGGACGACGGATTCAACGTTTACCTCGACTTGGTATACAACCGTTGCGAAATCCTAACCATCGACGGCCGGCCCTGGCCACCGCCGCCACCGATCACGCCCTCGACCGCCGTATCACCGACCCCAATTGTAGTCGTAGTCACCGCGAAGCCATTATCAGCTCCCACTTCAAGCAGATGTCCGAAGGGCTTGGGCGTCTCACGCTACGACATCCAATCGACCTTGATGGGGGAGATCAGTTCGAAGCCTCGAACAGAGGTATGATTGGGACAAAGGGATTGACGGATGTTGTCCTGTTCGACCCCGCATTGAACTTGCTCAAGGTGAATATGCCGATTTCGACATAGGATGACCGGTGGGAGAATGCGCTGGTCCTGACCGCGTTAGGGGGTTCGTCGGTGTAGAATGGCGATGCCTTGAATCGCTGTTCGACGGCCTCAGCGAGGGCAAGGACAAGGTGGAGAGAGCCGTGCGCGGAATAACGTCCACCGTCGAGGTGCTGAGTCCGTCTACCCTTACGTTCAGCTTCCAGAGGTGGGGCCATGCTGACCACGCCATAGCCGCATCTCCCCTCATGTCGGGGCGCCGCCGGCTTTTCCTCCAAGAGCAGCCTGCACCAGCCCGCCCCGGCACCCGGGCATTCACAACTCGCAACGACTTCAAAAGGAGAGCATATTGGAAAACCAGGACCGACAACCAACGGAAGTCGTCATCACGGGCGTTGAGATACCGTTAGATGACTTGGCATGGCTGGTGACCATGATCGTAGTAGTGGCTGCGTTGGTGTCCGCAGCGGTATCTCACAGCCTTGGCAGCCTTCGCGCTGGTCGCCGCCTTGCTGACTCGTGTGACTTGAACGGAACCCTCCTCCGAAAGAACGTCGTGACCTCCCCTAGCCCTTCACCGCTCCCTACCACTTGAAAGAAAGGGGCCCGACGCATCCGGTGCCTCGCCAACCTCCTCTCCCCCGGCCCGCCCCGGCACCCGCTTTTCCCCCTCTCCCGTTCGCGGGAGAGGGTTGGGGTGAGGGCGCCTAGCCTAATCCGTCTCCTCGAACCGCCACACCGGAGTCACCCACGGCACTTTCCTCTGGACTGACTGCACCCGCACCTGAACATTCGCATCCACCCACGCCTTGACGTGATTCCTCATCTCATGTTGCGGCGGGGGATTGTAAGCAATTCGTCAGGCGAGACGGCGACCTCGCGTCCGGTGACGGCTGAGTGGAGGCCCGTCTCCGTGATGATCACGGCCTCGTCCGAGAACCCGATATCGAGCCACGCGACCAACCGAAGGATGACGTTGACCTGTCAAGGGCTACCTCCCTTCTGCTTTTCTACGCCTCTTGTAGACCCAATCAACTACTAGCCAGATTGCAACCCAGATTGGAGCAGTCAAAATGCTCCAGGAGATCAACATGAAGATAAGATGGACAGTCCAGCCAACAGCTTCGACAACCACATCATCATTCCAGATAATCTCATATCCTCACTCACCATGAAGTGTAAATTCTCGCTGTAGAACTCGTCGCCGCTCTCGATGATGGCTTCCATAAGCTTGCCCGTGGGCGAGTCGCCGGCGTGCTCGGTGATTGATGTCACCTGGATACCGCGCCGACGGAGCATGGACTTGAATGCTACAGCGTGTTCCCTCTTCCGCGTGAAGCGAGAGAATGTTCTCTCGAAAGGGGGCACTCGCTTTTGATTCCTAATCCAGCATCCTTGGGAACTGGGGCCTGTCAGCGATGCGTCCGCTCTCGGCCTCGTCGATGTACTCGCGCACAACTATATGACCGTTTTTTTTCGGCGTAGTCTCTGAGCGCTCGAAACTGAGCGGCCACCGAGAGGTCCACGTCCTGTCTGTCGCTGGATTCCCTGGCGTAGAGGGCCGCAGGTGTGAAGTCTTCACGTAGTCTTGTGTTCATTCGCCTGTCCTCCTTCCGGCATCTTCTCGCTCTTTCAGCCTCTCGTATCTAATGGCACTGAGCCACTCCCTCTCCTCCATGTAGTTTCGGAGCGCCTTACGGATGATCTCGCTCATGGTGCGGACTTCGTCGCAAATCATGTCCTACACCTCCTCTGCCTTGTCGGGCGGCAGGGAGAAGGTGATGGTCTTAGTCTTTCTCGGTGTTGCGGGCATGGCCTCTTCTCTCTGTATTATGACACTGTCTTACCATATTTCTTGGGTCACACGCCGAACCCTTGTCAAGAAACGTCTGTCCAGTCTCCCGACTTGCCACGACGCCGTGCTATGCGTGTGTAGGCTGCCGCTATTCGCGACAGGAGCCAAGCGAATAAAGTCGGAACGTACTTGTGGCTCAGCCCAAACAAAAGCCATAGCATCAATGCTACTGCGGTGATTCCAGCAAGAATTCCAAACGGGATTAATATGAAGTCCCTAATATAATTCTCGTACTGAGACTGGTAGTAAGTTATCCCAACAACACTTGTCACAAACAAGATAGACAAGATGCCTTCCCTTGACCGTAAGAATCCCCAAACCCGTTGCACCCTGGCGCTCAACGCTTCCGCCCATACCGCAGGGATGGTCAACAGAAACAGCATCAAAGCAACCACAACGCCCGTGGTGCTTTCGCCGATGGTTCGAAGTCCGGCGAGCGCCGTCGCGACAGCAGCGATAAAGAGCGCGTAGGTACTTGAAGTGAATCGTCCTTTGGTGCTAATCAGCAGGCCGATAATCCCTGCGTGTCCTGCACTTAAGGTCAGGACCGCGACTTCCTTGTCTACAATTGGTTGGAACCAGTGCCGGATGTTCCCTGGCAAGAGATTATGGAGTGCCAGAAAGCCCACCAGCAATGCTATTGGGGCGATGCCAGTGATGCGAATTGCATGAACGAGGGCAGATGGGTTGCCCTCTTCCCGCATCCTTGCATCAGTATCCTCCTCTTCCGGCGCCGGTCGAGTTGCTGAGTCAGAGACTGAATCGGCCTGCTTTCTGAGGGCACGTTGCCGCCTAGTTCTAGATTGTCGTCGTTTCTTCTTTGCCATCGTATTTCTTATGTGGGAATCTTATGACTATGTTCACTGAGGGTGGTTGCCCGAGAGTGCCTGGAGTTGCCGGCTTCGATGGTGTCCACACTCATCCCGATAATTCCACTAGGGAACCTCTGAACAATTCGCTGTGGAGTTGGGCTGAGTGGATTGCAGGCGTTTTCGGAGATGTTGAGCCTTCAGGTGGAGCCTATGTGGAGGTTATTTCGTCCTAATTTTGCTTCTGGCGGGACATCTTCGTCCCAGTCAGCCCTGATTTGGGCCCACGTATACAAAAGGGGGGCAATCACGCTGCCAGGTATCGCTCGGCTCTCATCAGGTTGGCGAACCCCAGCAGCAATGCCAGCCGCTGCGTGTTCTTGGTCAGACCTCGGTAGCGGACCTTCGCGTAGCCAAAGCGCCTCTTGACGTAGAGGAACGGATGCTCCACCTTCGCCCTAACCGACGCCTTGCGCTTCTCCCGCGCCGCCGCATCCCTCCCAACCTTCAGTTTTCGACGCTGACCAGGCCTCATCGCCACTTGCCACTCCACCTCCAAGTCTCGATTCTCAGGCCTCTTATCCACCCCCTGATACCCCGCATCACCCCACACTTGTGTCTCCCCACCGTGTTGCAAACGAGGCGTTTCAGTCACGTCATGCACGTTCGCCGGTGTTGTGGACACGCTATGTACCACTCCAGTCTCAGAGTCCACTCCGATATGCAGCTTCATACCGAAGTGCCACTCGTTACCCTTCTTGGTCTGGCGCATCTCAGGGTCGCGCTCCTTATTCCGATTCTTCGTCGACGACGGTGCCGCGATGATGCTCGCGTCCACTATGGTCCCCTCCTGAAGACGAAGTCCCTGAAACTCCAGATGACGATTGATCTCCTCCATCAGGCCCGTGCCCAACTCGTGCTTGTCCAGCAGATGGCGGAAGTTCAGGATCGTCGTCTCGTCTGGCAACGGTCCAGATAGCCTCAGACCTACGAATCGTCTCACTGACTCGACCTCGTAGAGCATGTCTTCTATTCCCGGGTCGCTCAGGTTAGAGAACAACTGCACACAGTGTATCCGAAGCATCGTCGACAACTCATAGGGGCGCCGACCACGGCCAGCCTTGGGGTAGAACGGTCGGATGCGCTCTTCCAGCTCTTCCCAAGGGATCAGACCGTCCATTCGTTCAAGAAACTTCTCCCTGCGAGTCTTTCGCTTCTTGCCCTCGTATTCCAAGTCGGCGAAAGTTGGCTGGTCCATCAAATCTCTCCTAGGCTGTCGTGATGACCCCCATGATACTATGCCGCAGAACGTAGACTTGTTCAGAGGTTCCCTAGATACCGGCGCGTCCATTAGGGAAAGCAGAGCCTACTTTGAAGTGCGGGAGAGTCGTAGCTTCAGCAGGCTGTCCGTTACCTATTCCACCCCCGTTGCCTCCAGATCGACTGTCCAGGAAAATCGTACTTTGCTGTGTCGATTGGAGGGCAAAGAACGACTTCGGCTATTGGGAGGTCACCACCCAATACACACACTACGTCGTCCACGGTGGCCATCAGAATACCAGTGCATACACACTCACAGTCGAAGTCTCCCAAATAGACTAAAACGACCCGGAACGAGCCGCTCAACAACTGGTCACTGGACCGAAGGCCCCTCTACACAAAGTCGCCGCCCACACCCCCGAATCACCCCGATTTCGCACCAAACCCGTCCCGGCCTCACTCCCGCGCGGCCACAGAAGCCCCGCAGAGGCCCTCCAATCAAAAACCCCCTTACCCACTTTGCATACGACCCGCTCCGTGCGACGAGGCCCCACAGACAGGCATATCGGCACAGCAACACACCCCGGAAAACCATCGAGGCTCCAGCCGACCACGTCGACCAGGGCCTCACCGAGTCCCCACGTCCGAAATCTCGGACACCTACTCAACGTCCCGGATCCTCACCATCAACCGATCACGAACCTCCCACGGCTGAGACGCCACCTTCCACGTATAGATGTACGCCTTTGCTTCGACGGTGTAGACCAGGTCGTCGGGTTCCGTGTTGCGATGCACGAAGCCCTGGAGCGTCAGCTTGTCGGTAGCCTCTACCACCTCGGCCTTGTCCTGGTTCGTCGCGCGGTCCTTCATGCCAACGACCGGGAACTTGCTGTGGGCGGTTCCTACCTTCTCCATGTGGCGCTTCTTGGTCGCGTGGATGTTTGTGGATGTGCCGTGAAAATCCCTTCCGTTGCAAAATGTTCTTGGAGGTACCGCTTTACGAATTCGGCGTTGGCTTCGAAGTTCGTCCTTTCCGACTCCGTGAGTCGTGAACGGGGCGATTCCTCATCGGGCCGGTGTGACTGGTGGTACATTGAAGTTCCGTTGGATTCTACGGGCTTCTTCGGGGAATGGATTGTGGTCAGGGGTCGGTGGGGCAACTGGGGCCTGCGGTATCATTTATGGCTTTTAGCCATGGTGGGAAGGGCTCGTTGATGGGGGCGCAAAGACCGGAGTTGTCGTTGAAGGTTAGGGCTTCGAGGCGTAATTCGGTGAGATTGTGTGGAAGGGTGCCGGTGAGCTGGTTGCTGTTGAGGTAGAGAATTTGAAGCTCGGAGAGTTTTCCAAGTTCGGGCGGGATCGGGCCCGTGAGTTCGTTGTCGTGCAGGTAGAGTCCGTCGAGCTGGTAGAGGTTGCCGACTTGCGGTGAGATGGGGCCGCTGAGTTAGTTGGAGGATAGATTGAGGGTTGTGAGGTTGGTTAGGTTGTCGAGTTCGCGCGGGATGGGGCCAGCGAGCTTGTTGGAAGACAGTTCGAGGGTCGTGAGGTGACGGAGGTGGCGAAGTTCCGGTGGGATGGGGCCGGTGAGCTTGTTGAGGTGGAAGGCAAGTGTTCTTAGGCGGGAGAAGTTGCCGATCTCCGGCGGGATTGTACCGGAAAGCTCGTTGTGGAAGAGGGTGAGTTATACGAGGTTGGACAGGTTACCCAGTGCGGGTGGGATCGGGCCGGTGAGTTGGTTGCTTTGGAGGGAGAGTTGGACGAGCTGGGAGAGCTTCCCGAATGTGGGTGGGATTGGGCCGGTTAGTTGGTTGTTGTCGAGGGAGAGTCCGGTGAGGAGGGAGAGGTTGCCGAGCTCGGGCGGGATGGGACCAGTGAGTTGGTTTCTTTGGAGGGAGAGCGTTCCGAGTTGGGAGAGGTTGCCGAGTTCGGGCGGGATCGGGCCGGTGAGCTGGTTGCTTAGGAGGTAGAGTCCCCTGAGCTGGGAGAGGTTGCCGAGTTCGGGCGGGACCGGGCCAGTGAGTTGGTTGTAGTTTAGGGAGATTGATTGAAGCTCGGATAGATTCCCGAGCTCCGGTGGGATCGTACCGGTGAGGTTGTTGTTGGAAAGCTGGATGTGGGTGACGCGCCCCTGTGGATTGGTGCTGATACCATACCAGTAGGACAGAGGGAGGCGGTCGTCGAGCCAGCCGGTGTGCGTCCAGTGGGGGCCGCCGGTGGCGTCATATAGGATTTCGAGGATCTCGCGGTCGCTGAGGGATGGGGTTGGGGTGGCGGGTTCGGGAGAGCTATCGTTGGTGGCGGTGGGCTTGGCAGAGGGGGAGTCGCTGAGAGATGGGGTCGGGGTGGCGGGTTCGGGAGAGCTATGGTTGGTGGCCGTAGGTTGGGCAGAGGGGGAATCGCTGAGGCAGGAAGTCAGTGTGACCATTAAGGGGACGAGAAGGGCGATGGTTAGGATTGACGTGGTGAGAAGTTGGTGGGGTTTCATGGTATGGCGCCTGGGTGCCCTCCTGGGGAAGGCAGTTGCTAAGTTCGTGTGACTAGCGCTACTGTCAATCGCAAGGATATGCTAGCCGACATTGCCAATATTTGGAGTCTTCAGACTCAGAGGCCAGCCCAAACGAGATAGTGGCAATCATAGTCAGGTCCTGCAAGGCCAGTCAATCTCCGATCAATCCGATCAGGGAAATGTCGGCTTCAAGTCAGAAGAGTGAGAACCGATGACCACACAGTACCTGAAATCCTACATTTGCCTTCCCGTCCTTCTCCCCTTCCTGTTGCTGTCTGCGCTTGTCCTGGGCGCCGTGCTGTTCGCCCACAACCTGTTCGGCACGGCGAAGACTCAGGGGACAGCGCAGACGGTGTCGGCCGACTGGTCGCTGATTCCCGGGGACTCCTCCGGGATCAACGTAAGATGAGGGCGACCCAGCCGGTTGCTTCTCGGATACGCATACTGTCACTGTTGGCCGTGGCCCTTCTATGCCTTGTGCTGGCTGGAGCGTGCGGCGACTCTGAGCAGACACCAACTGCTTCGCTGCCCCCGGCTCCCACGCTATCTCCTGATCCCGTGGACCTTGTCATTTTCGCCGTGTCCGCTGCTGCCGGCAGTTTGACGATGGACAGCGAGGCTTGCCTGAGAACCTTGTACGCCACTACGGACATGACTGGAACGGATATGGCTAGACTCCAACCGGGCCCAAGGGAAGACCCGGAAGCTACCCTCCTGGTCTTTCGTTTCCTGCTCTGCCTGACTGATGATGAATGGCAAAGGCTCCTCTCGTTGACCGGTGACTACGCAACACCCGAAATCAGTTCGTCCGCGCTCAGGTGTGTGGATGAACTGACCGGCATTGAGCGGTTTGTAGAGGCCATTTGGGGAGACTCGTCCCAGATGGCGCCAGCGGAGACCGTTCAAGTCCTCCAATCCTGCGGCTTGGAGTTCTTCCCGATACCCACTCCCGGCGAAGGCGGGGAGGGGGCGTTCAACCAGGTAAGCCTGCTGTGGCTCATGCACGACCCCGCCCTGCAGGGTCTCATTGACTGCTTGCAGGAAGCCGCCTCGATTCAGGATCTAGACACCTTCTTCTCCGGTTCCAGCGCCTCGCCTCCGGCGAGAATACCCCAGTGTTTAGCGCAGCACGCGGACATGCTGAGATCTATAGGTTGGTCGAAGAGTTGATAATCCAGTAATCCATATCCGTGCAGCGCGGTGCCTTATTGCTGAGTATGCACCATCGGACCTCCACAGACCTTTACGGTGGCCTTCCGAAAAATGTCCCATCTTTTGTAGAGTGTGCTGCCTGTCGATCCGCCTGTCGCCTTCTCACCTGTGCTCTTTTGGTGGGCTGACGTGTACCGTACTGCGGCTTTTTCGGTGGAATATTCGGCTGTAGGTAACCGGAAGACCGCTTACTCAAGACTACAGATCCTTGACTATGCACACCCTTAAGGCGGTATTTCACGGGTACAGAGACTGCGCATACCGCCCAAGTGCCGAGAGCGGGAAGTAGTTGCGGTACAAGTGGTATTTGATCAT
>JAPOPA010000288.1 GCA_026713145.1 Chloroflexota bacterium | reverse complement strand
CCACGAGGAATTCCAGGCCGACTTTCGTGCGACGGTGCGCTCGATGGAGCTTGCCAACCGTTTCGGCGTCGGAGCCGTGTCGGTCTACAGTTTCGCGTGGCCCGGCGAGTATACGGCGGATAAGCCGACGTGGCCAATGCGATGGATGACTCGCGGCGGCATCATCTCCGACGTTGAGATGGACAAGCTCGTCAAGGCGTACACGCTCATGGCCGAGCAGGCTGAGAAGCACGATGTCGATCTCGTTCTGTCGATGATGCCGTGGAACTACACGAACACGACCGGCAACTTCCGGCGCGTGGCCGAACGCATCGGCTCCGACCGCATCAAGGCGATGTGGGGTGCGGCTGACAACTACAACTGCGGCGAGAATGACGTGGCCACCCGGGGCTTCGTCAACATCAAACCCTACGTTTTCGGGCTACACGTCAAGGACCTGCGCGTCAACGACGGCCTGAACCTCGACTTCGACTATCTGCCCTTCGGCGAGGGAGAAGTCGACTACCGTACCGTCTTCCGGAACGTTCGCGACAACGGCCTCGACCCCTACTTCTCGATCTCGACCCACTGGACTCCGGACAACGGAGACCGCGTGGAAGCAATGAGGACCCAGGTCGGGAACGTCAGGACCCTGCTAGATACGCTGGACGACTAACAGACTGCCCAAAGTTCATTGAAGAATCGATACTCTCTCCCCCGTTCGCCGGGGAGAGATACATAGAGGGGGCCTCAGACGATGCTCCAGAGAGCGCGAGTAAGCAGATGACCGAAAAGCTAAACGTCGCGATCATCGGATGTGGCGGTATCAGTCGCGGCCACCTTCCAAACCTCCTGAATACACCGACATTAAGTCTCGTCGCCACGATGGATCTCGTCGAGGAGGCCGCGCGGGAACGTGCGGAGCAGGGCCACGCCCAATACTGGACTACCGACTACGACCGCGTGCTTTCCGATGACGAGATCGACGCGGTGTTGATCTGTTCCACGCACAGCACTCACACTGAACTCACGTTGCAGGCACTCTCCGCAGGAAAGCACGTGTACGTCGAAAAGCCGCCTTCCATGACCATCGAGGAAGCCAAGAGCGTGCAGAAGGCTTCCCACGAGACGGGGCTTCATGTCATGAGCGGCTGGTGGTTCAAGCACTCGCCTATCACCAAGCGGCTGCGAGAGGTGATTAAGGAACCCCGTTTCATCCTTTTCACCTGTCGAATTCCCCAGACCAATGCGCGGACCGGCCTCCCTCAGCCCTCCGATCCATACGCGGCCAACGGAATCCTCGACCTCGCTGGGTATAACCTGCACTTCATTTGGCATGTGATGCGCTCGCAGCCGGTCGAGGTCACGGCGATGGGTCTCGACGGGGGCGCAAACAACACGAGTTCCATCCTCATCCAGTTTGAAAACGGAGGCTTGGCCGACTCCATCACCAGCCTCGTGGGTGGAGGCGGAATAATCCCCAAGCACTATGCCGAGGTCGGAGCGGGAGACGTGAGCGCGGCGACGCTGCGCTTCGGCAACCTCGTCTTCGAGGGTACCGACGAGCCCGGCATCGAACACAACGAGTATCACGTGGGCTTCGACGAAGAACTCGATATGTTTGCGAAGCTGTGTCTGGAAGGCGGTCCCAACCCGATGGACTCGTGGGAGGCCAACGTGCCGACCGTTATCTTCGAGAAGGCGCTGGAGTCGATGAATACGCGACGTGCCGTACCGATAAACATGGCCGACGAGTTCTATTTGCCAAACGGAGAGCTTCCCCTCAGCATCACGCAGTTCGGCGACAACGAAGAGTGAAACGCTTCTCGGTCGAGCCCGACCGCGTCGTCCTACCACCGGGCGCAACTGCAGGTGCTCGGAGAACGTGGATAAAGCGAGACGGACGACCTATCGCGGCCCTCAGCCAGAACGCCTACCGCGCATACATCTATCCCCTGTTCACCCCGAGCGGGGTATCGGTCACGGCGGAGTCGCCCATCGACCACCCGCACCATAACTCGGTGACCATAGGGGCCGACCACTTCGACTGCCTCTTCGTGTACGACGGACAACGAACGGAGCGCGGCACCTACAATTTCTATGTAAACGAGACCTTCCAAGGTCGCGCTACCGGGCGAATCACCTCGCTAGCCGTAGATTCGAAGGAAAGTGCCGACGACACCCTGAGAATTGCCCAGCGTCTCGAATGGCAGGGACCAATCGAGTGGGGTGCGCCGGAACGGCGAGTGTTGGCAAAGGAGACCCGGACGATCGACGTTCGTGCTACCGAAAGGTCCAACATACTCGACATTCGCTCCCGGCTTGAACCGACGGACTGGGACATCGTGATAGGCCCCACCCGACACGCCTACTTCACCGTCCGTATGGCCGATGGACTGAGAGTTATCGACGGCGGCAGGATCGAGGATGCGGACGGCCGCTGTACCGTTCAGCACATCAACGCCAACTCGGCCTCATGGGTCGACATGTCCGCTACGGGACCCCACGGGCGCGAGGTGGGCGTCACCGTCATACCCCATCCGAGTTCCCTCCCTACCGGATGGTACGCCCACGAGTGGGGTACAGTTGCAGTCAACCCCTTCCTGCACGATGAGCGGGCCATACGCGGCGGCGACTCGCTGGAGTTGGGCGTAACTGTTGTCGCCCACGACGGCTCGGTTTATCGTGACAATTCAGAAGACTTGCACTATACGACTGGCAAATAGCGTTCAACGGTCTCGACGACACAGGAGGCTGCAATATGTCAACCACCGATGACCTGAACCGTAGTGTCGAACACCTGCGCGCCGAAGGCTACTGCATCCTCGAGAACGTTATCCCGCCTGACGAGGTGGACGCCCTCCGCGAGAGCGTACTGGCGACCGCGGACTCCGAGGAGTACCAGGAAAGCCGCGACTTCATCGGCAACAACCGAGATTTTCCGCGTTATGTGGGCAATGATCGGGTGCTGGGAGTCGTGGATGCCATGCTCGGGCGGTTCGCCCGTATCGCCTTCACTGGGCCCATCATCAGGCAGTCGCGCGACAAGCGAGGCAGCTGGCACTCCGACTGGCCGTTTGGTGCCGGGGGCGCGGCCTACATCCCAGAGCCCTACCCCGATGTGGTGGCCTACCTGACGAGCATCTGGATGCTGACGCCCTTTTCGGCAGCAACGGGAGGCACCCTCATCATCCCCCGCAGTCACAAGTGGCACATCGACCCGCTCGGCGGCAACGGCCCTGCCGCCGACGCGAAACATGACGACGAGATGCACGTGACCGGCGAACCCGGCAGCGTCATGATCTTCGACAGCCGTATGTGGCACGCCAAGCCCAATAATGACGCCGAGAGGCGAAGAGTTGCGGTGAGAGTGTGCTTTGCCCCGTGGTGGCTGAACCTCGACGTGCTCGACCCGGAATCTGCTGACGGTCAGCGTATGGCGGCCGAGGTTGGGACAGGGCGCGCTACCGCGTCACCGGCGATGCCGAAGATACCGCACGAGGCATTTGAATCACTTCCAGAGAACATCAAACCGCTCTATTACCACTGGGTTCGAAGGTAGTTGGCACTGGTGAACTGCTCCAGGTAGTAGTGTCTCTTGTTCCAACAGCTCTTGGGAACTATAGAGCTCCATCGAGACGTAAAGGAGGTCTAATTGGACGTTGCACAAGACGACATGACTATTGCCATCTTGAGAAAAGAGTGGGACGTGCTCGCAGAAAACCTCCCCGCAGGTGACCTTCAACTTCGGGTTTACCGTTCGATAAGGTGGATCGAAGGCGCGGTTGAGAGAGATGAGCAAGGCGATGATGATGCCGCCTTCATCTTCTACTAGATTGCCTTCAATGCGGCCTATGCGGTAGATAAAGAATTGAGCATCAAGACAAATGAAACCGAGAGGGATCGATTCGTGGCCTACTTTACCAGAATCGTCAACCTCGACACGAAGTACGTCATCCATGATGCCATTCGTCAGAGGTTCCGCAGTTCAATTGCCAGGTTTATGAAGAACCGATACGTCTACAGATCATTTTGGGATTTTCGCCGCACAGGAGAGCCTACAGACTGGGAAGACTGGTTTGAGTACGACAAGCAAAGGGTCAATGAGGCCTTGGACGTTCCCGGCATACGTCCTCCAAGGAGTTTGGGTGGGGCGACCAGAGAAAACACGTCACTGGTCCTGAGCAAGCTCTTTGATCGGCTCTATGTGCTTCGCAACCAACTCATGCATGGTGGAGCGACATGGAAGGGCAGACTAAACCGAAAGCAAGTGCGGGAAGGCAAGGAGATCTTGGGGTTTCTGATTCCACTATTTGTTCATCTAATGATGACCAAAGGGTGGTTGGATGATTGGGGTGAACCTCCATACCCGCCCATCGCAGACTAACAGGACACCCACTTAATTCCGCGTGTCCCAGGGAATTGGAGCTAGATCAGCAGCTGTTTTCGATAGTCCTGCATATGCGGGGCCAAGCCAGTCTCCCGCATGAAGCTAACAAGCCGCTCGTGTATCTCCCCTGCCCTTTCGGGATACTGCGCAATGACGTTGCTTTCCTGCTTGGGGTCGACCTTGAGGTTGTAGAGCTCAGAGCGGGTGTCACCAGGGCTGTATAACAGAGTCCAGTCGTCGGTGGTAATCGTTGTGACGTTGGCGTGCGACATTCGCCTCTGTCTGTCGTCGACGGCGTTTACGGCGTCGCCGGGGTTGGCGAACGGCACCGTAGTGATCGTGAAGTCCCTTCCAGGAAGGGAGGCATTTTGCATTTGCGAGAGAAGTGAGCGTCCTTCGACCCACGTGGGAGTATTTAGTCCCATCACATCGAGGACTGTGGGCATGACGTCGACCACAGATGTCAGGCCGTCGTATGTTCCCGAATCGACTCCTGGAGCGGAAATCAGGAGGGGAATCGAGGCGACCTCCTCATACAAGGGTGAGAATCCCCATATGGCATTCTCTTCTCCGAACTGGTAGAGCGAACCGTCCGGCTTTTTCGCGAATTGGAGCTTGCCGAACCAGCCGCCGTGTTCTCCGAAGTAGAATCCGTGGTCGGACGTGAAGATGATCGCCGTGTTGTCGTTTAGCCCCATGTTCTCCACCATCCGCAGCAGGTAGCCGACCCACGTGTCGACCATCGTGACCTCGCCGCAGTACGTCGCGTGGGCCTTGTCCACCAATTCCTGGGAGTAGCCCGGCATCTCTTGCCACCGTCCGTAGATGGGATGGACAAGCTCCCCGTCGTATTCGGGCATGTACAGCTTCGTATAGTAGTCAGGAGCGTCCCACGGCTCATGTGGGTCCCACGTGTCGATGTAGAGGAAGAAGTCTTCCTCATGATGAAGCTGCAGCCACTCCATTGCATTGGTGATCGTTCGGGCTGCGTTCCGGTCTGACTCATACCTCCACGCGTAGCGCGCCTGCTCCGACTCGTGGTGCGCCGTCTCAGTCTTGAGAATCCCGCCACCGACCTGTCCGGAGTACATGTTGAAGGTCTGAAACCCGCGGTCGTAGTTCATTCCCTCCCGGAGGTAGAATGGTGTATCGACCATCGCGGCCGTGTGGACGCCCTCACCTGCAAGTACCTCCGCCAAAGTCGACACTCCGTCAGGCAGAGGCTCCCAGGTCATGAAGGAGGCCGTCCACCTGCCCGTCGCGTGATCGGCCCGCGTCGGCATCGTGGGGAAGCCACCCGCATAGTGGCGATTGAAGCGCACTCCTCTGCCCGCCAGCGCGTCGAGCGAAGGCGTGTGGATGCCCGGCATCTTGCCGTACGCCCCGATGTGGTCCTGCCGGAAGGTGTCCGCAACGATCCAAATGACATTCATGGGAACAGCCCAAGAACGAAGTTGCGGCGAACCATACCACACGATTGAGGGTTGCACACCCAAGTATTGAGGGCCCGAACCAAGACAAGCAATACTTCCTCTGGCCACATTTGGCATGGCTTGGCACTCAGGATCGAACAAGCTATTATGAAACCACATTCCCGTCTGCGCCCCCGCCCCATCGTCCTTCCACGACGAGTCGAAAGAGTCACAGGAGTCATACATAACATGGACTCGATTCCGGTACGGTTCCCAGAGATCTATCAGGGTCTTGCCGATGCGGAAGGCATGCTGCGCATATCAGAGGATGACCTAACTTTGGAATACCAGGTTAAGGACAACTTGCTCGGAGTGATGAAGTCGGGTGTAAGTGCGGCCGTTATACCCTTTGATCACATCGACGAGGTCGATTTTCGCTCTAACTTCCTGAGAACGAGTTTGAACATCAGGGTGGACAGCATGCAGATTGTGGATGACGTGCCCGGCGCCAAGCAGGGAATAGTCAGCCTCAAGATTGCCCGCCGGTATAAGAAAGAGGCCGCGTTGATAGCCCACGAGGCTTCAATCAGGTCATCGCAAAGCAAGCTCGACAAGCTCG
>JAPOPA010000287.1 GCA_026713145.1 Chloroflexota bacterium | reverse complement strand
GTGGTGGTAGCTCGACGGCGTGTGAATCAGGTCGGCGATCATGTCCACGACCCGGTCTGGCGTGGGATAGAACCCGCCCTTCGCTTGAGCAGCCAGTCTCATGTCGTCTCTCCTTTCTGTTGCCGCCTTCAGGCGGCGATTGCCATGTCCTTGCTTGATGTGCCGAGTCCGATCACCTCCCCTATGGCGAGATTCCTCTGGTAGCAGAGAACCTGGGACGCTCCCATGCTCTCGGCGCAGTCGACACAGTAGGCGGTGATCAGCTCGGCGCGGTTGGCGACGGTCATGCGCCGCACCAGCATCGAGTTGCCGTTCGGCAGCCTGTGCCGGTAGAGAATGACCCAGGGGTCGCGCCGCTCCGCATCCGTCGCGGGACGGAAGAAGTGCGGCTGCGCCGAACTCATCAGGTGTTGTGATCCGTCATGGCGACAAAAGCGGCAGTGGACGCCGTCGGGACTGAACCGTTCCCACGCCCCGCCGTTGCGCTCTATTCGCCGCTTGTTCCTGCGCTTGGCCCTCTTCAGCGTTCTATCCATCGGACGCCTCCTCACGGGGCAGCGTGAGCCGTCCCGACGCCACCGCGTCGGAGAGGTCTTCCCTGAGTTCCTCGGCCCTCGGGGAGCACCGGTAGGCGGAGATTCCCACTGATTGCAAAGGAACTATCTCGCCGTTGTCGATGCCCCGGTCCCAGAGCCAACCGGCCCAGGAGCCGTGCAGGGGCAGCGGGCTGCGCTTGTCGAGGAAGCGGTGATGCAGGTCGGGAGCATCCTCCTCGCTCTGCACCAGCAGGAGGAACGAGTCCTTCTCGAATCCGAACTCGGCCTGTTTCGTGTCGGGTAGGCCGCCGGCGAGTTACCCCGTGTTACCGGAGCACTTTTCCGTCGGCCCCCCTCCGAACCGGACGTGCCACTTTCACGGCATCCGGCTCTCTGGTGTCATTACAGTTGGTAGTGTGAAGCTGTGTTGTGGTTGCGGTAGTCAGCCAACGTGATGGTGGGCTTTTGGGCTAATTACCGTGCATTTCGCGCCGGGTGAACCTAGTATCACTAGAGGCTCTTACGCCACGTGAGGAACGCGGTTCCGGCTGCGAATGGTAACCCGACCGTGACTAGCGGGCCTAAGAGACGTACCCAGTCCAGCCACTCCGACGTTGACAGTTCATCCCAGAGCAGTATTGACACGCCGAAGCCAGCCGCGGAACCCGGGATTCCGAGCCCAAGGCCGACCAGCATGCCGTAACCGATACTGGCCCGTGGGACCGTCCAGCCGGTTACGACCCCGGCGGCGACCGTCATGAGTGGCGGCGTGCCGAAGAGCAGCCCGATGCCGAGCAGGACTGCCCGAAGGTCGAATTCGATCGGTGGTACCATCGTGTTCGATTTTACTACGATTGAGACACTACCGGTGTGTTGCAACGTTAGCACTCAGGTTGCCTGCGTGCGCTGTTTCAGTGGGCGTCCGGCGTGGATGTCCACGTGACATGACGCGCAGACCACGAGCGTCTTGCGACGTCGTGCTGCCATGACCTCCATCCAGGCGGGCGGCTTGGCCCGTCCCTTCTTTCGCAGGTCTTTCAAAGCCCGTACGTGGTGCACCTGAACCTTGACCGTTGAGCCGCAAAGCTCGCAGGTGTCGGCCAACAAGCGCTCGACAAGCTCTGTCCGACCGTTGAGTATTGGAGGTAGTTTGTCAACCAGGTTGGCCCTGGTATCCCGCGCCAGGGAGATACCTCCCCAATACGCCACCAGCGGGTCTCGGCCTGGACGTTCCTTTTCCACCTTCAGAACCTTACGAGGGCCCTGTTCCGTCTTGATCGTGGTCCCGTATCGCCTATACACCTGGGCAACGCTGATTTTCAGCTTGCTGGCAAGCGTTTTGGCGAGGGACAGTCCCATGACCCAACGGAGGCGGTCGAGGGAAGTCAGGTTGACGGCACGCCTGTAATAGTTGGCGATGCCTCGGAACTCCACTTGGTATTGAATCACGATGCTGTAAGGCGAGTCGTGAAGCCGTTCTGCCCGGTGGACTGGTTTGCCACCGCGCATGTATGGGGCGCATTTGGCGCGTACGACGTCCGATGGGACACGTAACCCGATGTTGCCATTGACCGAACGAAGGCCGTTGGCGTCGAGCTTGGTGTCGTTGTGTTGGACGTTGACCTCGTAGCCAAGGAACCGTGCTGCCTGGGTTCGACCGTGGGTGACCAGGGTTTTGGCGTCGGAAAGCTCCAGCTTGAGGTTATCTTGCAGGAACCTGCCTAGCCTAGTCTTGATCTCATCGGCTTCATCCTTTGGCCCCGCAAAGCCGAGCAAGAAGTCGTCGGCGTACCGTATGTACCGCAGTCGTCTGTAGTCCGGGTCGTCGGTGTCGCCGTATGGCAGTGACCGGAGGAGGGGGCGCAAAGACGCCGCTTCCTTTCCATGGCCCTTTTTCCGAAGGCGGTCTATCTGACTGAGAGTTCTGCGATACTCCGGGTTCTTCCGTCGCGTCTTGCCACGGTTGTAGGCGGGCAAGAGCACTCCCTCCACGAACCTGTCCAACCGGTCTAGGTAGACGTTGGCGAGTATGGGACTCACCACACCTCCCTGTGGCGTGCCACTGTGAGTGGCGTTGAGCTTCCAGTCCTCAAGGTAGCCAGCCCTGAGGAGATTGGAAACGAGCCTCAGAAAGCGGTTGTCCTGGATGTTCTCGCCAAGTATTTCCAGCAACACCTTATGGTCGATGTTGTCGAAGCAACCGGCGATGTCTCCTTCGATGAACCATGTCGTGCCTGTCCAGGTGCGGGTAATTTCCGTGAACGCCGTGTGGCATCCACGTTGGGGCCGGAAGCCGTGTGATCGGTCGCTGAACTGCGGTTCGTAGTACGCGTCCAGTAGGAGACGCATCACTTCTTGCAGAACCTTGTCCGACCACGTTGGGAGTCCGAGTGGCCGCCGCTTCCCGTTGGCTTTCGGGATGTATACGCGGCGGGCCGGAGTCCATCGGTAGCGCTCGAAGCGAAGGGCCTCGATGATCGCGTGGATGTCGTCCATCTTCATCCCGTCTGCGGTCTCCGGTGTTGCGCCTGGGGTGAGCGCGCCGTCGTTCTTGGCGATGCGCCCGTAGGCCATCAGGTACAGGTTCGGGTTCCAGAGTTGGCGGTAAAGGTCGTTCACGGGCAGTCCCCGTGTACCTCTGTTGCGAATGATTCCCAGTATGGTTTCGGCGTTGCGCATCTCGCGCACCTCCTGTTCTGAGTTTCGGTTGACACCTGCCTCCCTTCGCCATGTGGACGGCTTTCCCGTCCTCGGACTACTACGGAGGCTCCGTCACCATAGGGCTCGCGCCCCTTAGGCGATCCCGAATTCCGTGTGCTTGGAACGTAGTAGCGCAGTTTAGGTGCCTCGTTCGTTCTCTTAGACGACCTCATTGGTCGTTGCCCAATCATCAGAGTTACCCAGAAGGTGTACACAATTCCGGGTAATGACTGGCATCGGGGTTCAAGCGTTCTACCGATGGGCGGCACTTATCACCGCTGAGAACTGAGGTTCAAGCAGTCTAGCTTTCACCGTATTGCGCGGGTCTTGCGGAACCGGCCTTACAACGCTTTGGGGCCGTAGCCGCTTTACCGACATGCTGTTTTCCCCCTCGGCTTTCGCCTAAAGGTAGGTCGGTTGACCCAAGGACATTCTCCGAGTCCTTCCCGATTATTCGGGGATTCCAAGCACCGTTAGACGGCGCACAAACACGAGCGCGTGCCAGCCGCCTGAGACGGGCAGCCGGGCGATCTTCGTCGTCCAGCTCCCCACCGTTTCGTACGGAATGACGCACCTCTGGTAGCCGCCGCTCAGGGGCACGCCCTCCGCGCCCTCGATGATGTGTGCCGTGTCGGGCGGCTGCTTGAGCAGCGAGGCCCAGATCGCCTTGAGCGCGGTCTGGGAGCCTACCATCGAGACGAACCAGAGGCCGTCGGTCTGCTCGTCGCGGGCGAAGGCATCCACGGTGGCCGAAAATCCTCCCGCCGAGATGGTGTAGAGAACCAGCCCCGCACTCGATGCGGGGTCATCGGGATCTATGGTGTGTGTCGCGAGCATGGTGAATCTCCTTGTCTTCGGTGTGTTCGATGCGCGGCAGGAGCGACTCCCTCGCGTGGAGCCCCTGGTAGGGGTCGATGCATCTCCTCTGCACTAGCGCGCGTCCTCCTGCGGCCGGTCGTCCAGAAGCTCGCAGTCGTTCACGTGGTAGGCGGACCCGCAAAAGCGGCGCTCCGCCAGGGACTGCCTGGCCTCTTCGAGCGTGTCGCCCTCCAGCGCCCACACGGAGGCCCAGGTCTCCCGGCACGTTCTCAGGTGGACCTCCATGTCCTCCGGAGGGCCGCCGTAGGCGGTGCAGGCGTACGGGTCCGGGTTCCTGTCCACCAGGGCCACGAACCCGCCCTGCATTACGAACCCGGCCCCCGGAATCTTCCACTTGATCTCCGCATTCCGAATGTCTCCGCGTGTCTCTCGCTCGTTCATTGCGTCCTCTCTTCCGTGCGCTCGGATGCGGCGCAGCAGACGGGCTGCGCGCCGGGTGCAGGAGGTGGTTTCTAGCCCGTCATCAGGCCTCGGTCCTTGAGGCTGACGTGCCGTTTCGTTCCGATAACCACGTGGTCGAGGAGCTCGATGTCCAGCAGTTCCGCCGCCTGCTTGAGCTTCCGCGTGATCTGCACGTCGTTGGGGCTGGGGTCGGGATCACCGGACGGGTGGTTGTGAACCACGATGACGCCGGGCACGGCCTCGACGACGGCGGGCCTGAGCACCTCCGCCGCGCGAACCATCGACGAATTCACGTTGCCCTGGTATATGACGCGCTGACCGATCACGTTGTTGTTGTTGTCGAGTAGAAGTACGCGAAGTTGCTCCTGGGCCAGCACGGACATCTCCGGCCCCAGCAGGCGGTAGACGTCGTACGGGGAGCCGATGGACGGCGGGTCTTCCGGGCCATCGGGCCTGATGGAGACCTCGTAGCGCGCCGCCAACTCTCCCAGCAGGCTCTGGTTGCTTCGCAGTGCGTCCAGAACGGCCTGTCCTTCAGGGCTGGCGGCGAGGGTTGCCTTGGGGGACTTCTTCTTCCTTGTCATGTCGGCCTCCTTATTTTCGTTGGTACAAAGAGCTGGGCCGTCCCCTGTAGATGGGAAGCGGCCCCGTAGTTGCGCCCGGCTGAGTCGGGCGTCGATGTTCGGTTGTTAGTTGTCCGAGCTAGAAGGGAGAGTCCTCCTCGCCGTTGTGGCTCCCGCCGTTCCCGTTTCCGTTCGAGGAGTCGAGGAACACGACCTCGGAGGCGTGGACCTCGGTGCGGTGGCGGCGCTGGCCGTCGTCGCCCTCCCACGAGTTCTGTACGAGGCGGCCTGCGACGTAGATTCTCTGACCCTTCGCGACGTACTGGTTCACGGCCTCCGCCGTCGCACCCCAAACTACGAGATTATGCCAATCCGTCCCGTTCTCGGCGTCCTTGCGGTAGCGGTCGGTCGCCATCCGCAGCTTGGTGACGGCGGTGCCGCCCGGCGTGTAGCTCATCTCCGGCTCCGTGCCCACTCTGCCCAAAAGCTCGACTTTGTTGATCGTCCTTGCCATTTCGAATTCTCCTCTTGTGTGAAGTGGCGCAGTCAGACCGCGCCCGGTTGAATGAAGCTTGTCCCGTACTCCGATACGGGAGCGGGGTTGCCTCCCTGTAGAAGAAAGGCAGCCCCGTCCTGCGCTCCGACTTACGGAGCGTCCAGAATGTCGCCGGTCTCAACGCGACCGTCTCCTGATCTCGCCGAGTGTCTTCGGCTCCCAGTACAGGTCGCGCTCCACGGCGGGGACGCCGCCGAACACGGTCGCCTCCGCCAGCTCGTCGAGCGAGAAGTAGCCAAGCTCCGTCTCGAACCCCTGGACGAGGCCGAAGCATTCGCCGGTCTCGGCGTCCCATTCGGTCACGTACCAGGTCCACTTGCCATAGGGCGAGAAAAGCTTTGCGGGGGCGAGCACGTCGTCGTAGTTCTCGACGTTCTCGTTGGCGTAGAGGGCTGGGATCTTCTCCCCCAACTCCTTCGTCATCAGCTTGTGCCCGCGGGGGCCGCTGTGCTTGTCCTGCCACATCGTCGTGACCGTGGCGGTCCCAGTTGTGGTGGTCATGGTGTCTCCTTTCATGTGGGGCGTGTTGGGACTCGGCGGGGGCGTCCCGGTAAATGGGAACAGGCCCCGTCCCGCGCTCCGCCAGGGAGCGTCTAGCTGACCCGTACGTACTCCGACTCGCCCTCGGTCACTATGTCGGCCCGGACCTCCGGGTCGAGCAGTTCGTTGAGCTTGCGGTAGTTGACGGAGTACCGCTTCGAGGTGACGACGCTGACCGTGCGTCCCCCGACCGTCGCCTTGGAGTCTCTGTACCGGCGCATCCACGCCTTCAGGGTCTTCAGCGCGGCGCGCTTTGCCTTCTCGGGCTCCTTGATCGCATCCTGAGCCTCCGTGTAGGCCGACACCGCGTCGCGAGCCTCTTCGTCGCTTACCTCTTCCTCGACTTGCGTTTCTTCTACCTCTTCCGCCGAACCCGGAAGGCAGACGTCGAGGAAGGGACACGACCTGCATTGCCAGCTGCCTGCGGAAAAATCTCGCTCAGGAAGCGCGTCGGGGTCGGCCCCGTTGAGGACGTGGTGAGCGGCCACCTCGCCCAGCCATTCGCAGGCGTCCTGCAAGGCCCGCTCCAACCGGACAGCGGGGATCACTTCGAAGTCCCAGGTTCGGCTGCCGGTGTCCATCGTGGCGATCACGGCGTCCCGCATCTGCCCGAACTTGCCGAGCGTGTAGAAGGCTGCCTGGGCCACCGACGCCGGGTGGCTGCGCTCGGCTCCGAGCGTCCGCCAGCGCTTGAACGCCTCCGGCCCCCGGGTCTTGATCTCGACGGTCATTTCCTTGCCGTAGGAAAGCCAGTCGGACTCGCCCTCGAAGAGGAACATCTGGAGCGTGTCAGTCTCCGTATTGTCGCCGTCGTGGGGCATCCGCACCGTGCCGTCGGGGTGACCGGCGACGACCATGTTCGGGCCTACCCTCACCGCCACCGGCTGCGGGTTGAGGGGATCGGCGGGATCTACCTTCCAGTCCGCCCGTTCCATCGCCCTGACCATCACCGGCTCAAGGGCGTTGCCCGCCTCCATCGCCGTCAGCGAATCCTCGCTCGGGGGATTCGTAGGTTCGTATTCGGTTGCGGCATACCAGAGGGCTCGGCGGCAGTTCAGGGCCGCCGAGGCACGCACCTCCAGGTTGCCGTCGTCACCGAAACGTGCCGCAGGGCGCGAGAATGCCTCCGCCCCCGCATCAGGTGCGGGGCAGGCTCTGTCTTCAGTCTTCGTTACCATCGTCTGTGCCTCCTGATGTCCAGTAGATGAGAAGTCGTCCGGCGCCGCTCACGCGGCCTTCGTCTCGACCTCCTTCACCCGCTCTCCTGCCCTCTTGTGAGCTCTGAGGATGTGGGCTATCCCGTCGCCGAGTCCCAGGACGGGGACGCTCGACCCGTCCGGGAGGACGTTGAAGAACGGCTGCATCTCGGCTATCCCCTGGCACTGCTCGATCACCTCCTCGACGGGCGTTCCGCGCCGCAGGTGGAGGGAAATGAGGCGGCAGGCCAGTTCGGTGACTCCATGCTGGAAACTTCCACCTTTACCGAGCCATCCGAAGACCTCGAACGGATCGCCGTCCTCGTCCGTCGAGACGGTGATGAACAGGCTCCCCATCTCCGTCTGAAGCTTGGTCGTCGTGCTGGGAAGGCTGCGCGGCCTGTCCCGTGTCATCGCGGTCATGGCCGTCCCTCCTTACCCAGGCAGAGCGGGCCGGTCCGAGTGCACTTGATTGCCTCCATCCTTCCGTGGGCCCGCATCGTTTCCGCAGCAGCCGTGAACGACTCGGCCTCCACGCGGGTGTCGAACCGCCCGAACGGATCCGTAGGCAGTCCGCGCCGGAAGGCGACTGCGTGGTAGTGGAGGCCGGGCGGGTAACGGCGTAGGAACGGAAGCACGGGGACATACCGGTCGAAGTACCCCGCCACCGTGAGCGCAATCTCCCGATCCCCGTCGTCGCCGACGCCCAGGAGCGTTCTGACTATGGGCTCCTCGCAGTCCTCTTCCGCGTAGGTGGGAGTGTGCATAGCGTCTTGGACGGCGGAGGGAAGCTCGTCCCACCGCTCGCGGCTGAGCTTCAGCCCGCCGTGGCTCGGCGTCGTGACTCTCAGGACGCCTTCTGCCACTTCCACAACGTCCTTCGTCCAACCCCAGGGTGTGTGCATCGTCGTCGTGACCATCGGTCTTCTCCTTCCTTGTCCTGTAGATGGAGAGCGAGGCCGCCCCCGTGAGAGATGACCCCGCTCCATTGCGTGTGCCGGTCGCCCAAGCGAACTAGGCAGCCTGCCTCATCTGGTTGAGCTTGGCGGCGGCGGCCTCCACCAGCGGCTCCAGCGCGCCGGCCGTCAGGTCGTCGATGCTCTTGCCCGTCCGGTTCACGACGGCGGTCCGAACGCCGTCCTCGTCGAAGCCCTGCTCGGCGGCGATCTCGATGGGCCGCGTGCGCAGGTTGTCGGCGTGGGGCTTGTCCG
>JAPOPA010000284.1 GCA_026713145.1 Chloroflexota bacterium | reverse complement strand
GTTCGTTGAGTTCAGCATAAACACTCACCATTGGTTCCGTTTGGACCCTTCGCATTCGGCGGGTTTCCCATGCCAGCCATCCAGTAAGGCAACAATATAGAGCCGTACATCCGGCTACGACCCCGGTGAATACTATGATCAACAATTGGCTTACGTCCATAATATAGTCTCCCCGTAATTGATTCTATAATAGCATGATTTAGTAGTAAAGCCGTATAATTCAATGCGATAATCTGCCGGCCTCAACAACCTCGCGCAGCTCCACCTCAACTTCCAGGGCTGTGCTGGCAGGTTCAGGAATCAGCTCGCCATGCCCCGCCATCAATTCCAGGTGGTACACCACGGCTTGTCGAATCAACTCATCGGTTTCCTCATGCGTATCTCCCGCCGCAACGCAGCCAGGCAGGTCGGGAAGATATGCAGAGTAGCCGTTGCCGGCCTTCACGATTATCGCCAGGTACTTCATCGGGCCTCTCCTCTTTCGATGTTTGCCTGTCTCAGAATGCTGCGCCACACCCAATCGTTTAAGTCTTTGCTGGGCCGACCGGCACTGGTCACCGTTCCCGGCTTTTCCGAGTGATGAAACTGGCGATGGCTGCCTCGAGTTCTCACGAGATACCAACCATCTTGTTCCACCAACCGGATCGCATCTCTCACTTTAGGCATAGTCTTCCCGAAGTGGCAGTACGTTCAATTGCGCTTACAGTTCTCTCAGTTCGCCCTTTGCCTTGGCCTCCCAGGCCTCAGCCGCCAGAGCGTCCAGCTTGCCAACCCTCACATCTTCTTCGATCTCCCGATCCCATTCTTCCCAGTCGTACTCCCGAAGCCAGCGGATCAGCTGCGCGTAGTCGGACTTGGGAATACTTATGATGGCCTGCTGAATCTCGGCCAGAGTCGACATCGGATATTCTCCCTATGGATACAGGTTCAATGCCCCCGATACGCCCTTAAGGCCCCGGAAGGGGCTTGACGTGTTCTTCGAGCCATTCGCGGAGCTCGGCGAATCTGAACGAAATGGTCTCAAAGAGCCGCATGAAGAAGCGGTGGGCTTCGTCGTTGTCGGAGTCGATGAAGCTGCCGTTCTTGCGCAGGAATGTGTCGGTGGCGTAGAAGGCCGTCCGCTTGTTGCCGTCCACGAAGGGATGATTCATGGCGAGGCTCTCGAGGAGAGCGGCGGCCTCCTCAATGATACCGTCGTAGTAGCCTATTTGGGGGCGCATGATGGCGGAAGGCAGCGCTCCCATGTCGCGCAGGCCCATCGAGCCGCCGAACTCGTGGATTGCCGCGTCGTGTATGGCTACGACCTCCTCTATAGTCGGGAAGTCGTGGTTCACGACTTGGCCAGCAACTCACCGAGGCGGCGGTTTCTCTCGAGGCTAGCGCGGAAGTGGGCCATCACCTCGGGGCGGACATTGCCCTGCGTCCTGCCCTCGATGTAGTCGCGCATGGCGTCCTCGAGCACCGCCTGGAAGTGTCGACCGTCATTGCGCGCGATCTTGCGCATCGCGGCCAATAGGTCCGGTGGAGCCTGGCTTGAAAACTTCTCTCGCGTCGCAACCATTGAGCGTCCCCTTTCAGTTTCACTCCATTATCAAGCCAAGGGTGCAGGCTGGTCAAGAAACATCTTGATGGATGCGGACCAGCCTTCAACGGCGCTCACGCAACCAACTCCACGTTCAACTCTTCAACGATCTCCGTCAGTTCCTCACCGAACAGTTCGTACGCCTTGCTCAGGCCGCCCTGCTGACTGAAGGGGGCGTACTCGAAGTCGCCCATTTCCATGCTAACGCTGCCCGCGATGTGGTCTCGGATGGTCTCCAGCCACCGCATTTGCTCCCCGGTGAAGGCGCGGCCTGCGGTCTCCTGCATGGCGAGCCAGCCCTGGAAGCGTTCGCTCACACCGTCGGCGAAGGGAGCAAGCTCGTCTTCGCCACCCATGGCGTAGCGCACCACGGACACGATATCGGCCAGAGTTCTCTGACCGGAACCACGCACCTTTGACTTGTCCAACTGCCGGTATGCCTCCCACAGCCGTTCGGTCGTCCACGAGCGTGGGGGAGATACCAAGGCGTCGGCCAGGGCCTTGATGTCGGCATAGCTCAACCGCTGCCTATAGGGACGCTCATACAGTACCTGCAAGGCCGTGATCTCGTCCCGGTTCTCCTCGATGTACTCTTGGAAGGACTGCACGATCGTCATTGCCTGGTCGTCGGAGAAACCGGCCTCGATCAGGCTGTCGGCGCTGACCGTGTCGATGGTCTGCTCGTATGAGCGGTGGATGTCCACCAACCGCTGGCGCAGGTCGGGGTTCGCAGCGAAGGGCCGGGCGGCATCATCCAGCAACTGCTTCCGAGCCTCGACGACTGCCGATTCGGGCGGGTCGTCCTGCCCTGTCGCGTGCTGGGCGGCGTCCAGAGCGGCGTCAGGATCGGCGGCGTCGACCAGACCGGATACGAGGTCATGGAGCGGCACGCCCTGAGAAGCGTCCTCGATAGACTCGCGGTCCCTGGGTGTCAGGTGATGGTCCAGCCGTGCGAGGCGACCGGCGAGGGATGAGAGGACATCCGGGTCACGGTCTCCCACGCTCACGAGATCGAGGAGCTTGTCGAATGGGACAGTCGGCTTTCTGTCCAGCGTGTAGGAGTCAGACAGTTCGGTCTCGGTCACGCCTACCGCGTCGACAATCACGAAGCGGTCCTTGTTGCGGGCGTCCGGGGTGACGGCGTTGAAGTCGGTGGCGGAAATCGTGCGCACGCCACGCCCCTTCATCTGCTCGAAGAAGCTACGGCTTCGCACGTTGCGCATGAAGAAGACTACCTCCACCGGCTTGATGTCCGTGCCGGTGGCGATCATGTCAACCGTCACGACGATGCGCGGGTTGTAGCTGTTGCGGAAGGAGGTCAACAGATCTTCCGGCTTCACCCCGGTGGTCTTGTAGGTGATCTTCCGGCAGAAATCGTTGCCCTTGTCGAACACCTGCCGCACTATGCGCACGATGTCGTCGGCGTGGCTGTCGTCCTTGGCGAAGATGATCGTCTTGGGAACGTCCCGGCGGGTCGGGAATAGCTCCGTGAACAGCTTGTCCTTGAATGTCTGGACAACCGTACGAATCTGGTCTTCCGCCACCACGTCGCGGTCAAGCTGGTTAGGAGTGTAGGCTAGGTCCTCTTCCAGTTGTTCCCAGCGCACCTTCCGTGTCAGCCGGTCCCGCCGGTCAACGTAATACCCGGCATCCACCGTGGAACCTTGGTCAGTGATCTGTGTTCGAATCCTGTAGGTGTCGAAGTCGACGTTCACGTTGTCAGCTACAGCCTGCTCGTGGGTGTACTCCATGACCAGATTCTGCTGGAAAAAGCCGAAGGTCTGGTTGGATGGAGTTGCAGTCAACCCAATGATGAAGCCGTCGAAGTACTCCAGCACCTGCCTCCACAAGTTGTAGATCGAGCGGTGGCACTCGTCGGTGATGATGACATCGAAGGTCTCAATCGGGACGTTCGGGTTGTACTCGATAGGCGCAGGTTCGCGCTGAAGCGATGTCGTGTCGAAGCCGGAAAGCTCTTCTAGCTCGGGGGCGAGTTCCTCGCCTTTCAGGATGGAGTAGATTCGCTGGATGGTGGCGATGCAGACCTTGCTCACCTGGTCGATGTGTGGAGACTGAAGGAGTTGAACGTTGTACAGCTCGGTGAACTTGTGCCCCGTATCCGGTGTGGTGAATCCCTGGAACTCGCGCAGGGTCTGGCGTCCCAGATTGCTCCGGTCCACGAGGAACAGCACCCTCTGCGCTCCGGCGTGCTTGATAAGCCTATACACCTGGTTGCAGGCCATGAAGGTCTTGCCGCTTCCCGTGGCCATCTGTACCAGCGCCCGTGGCCGACCTGCGGCCAGGGACTCCTCCAAGTTTACGATGGCCCGTTCCTGCACCGGCCAAAGGCCCGATGAATTCAGAGGCGGCATGGCTTTCAGTCTCCGGCGTAGATTGTCAGACGCCAGATAGTCGCCCTTCTCCTCAGCAATCCGGCGACCGTTAGTGCCTGTCGCTTCCGGGGCGCCTAGCCAAGAGGCGAGTGTCTGGGGAGAATGGAATGAGAAGACAAGACGGCTTCGCGGCTCAGGGTCGAACCTGTTAGTGAACTGCGTCTCAGCGCCGGTGCTCTCGTACAGGAGCGGGAGGGGGTTGTGGTGGGCAGGCAGGTTATCGGGCAAGCCAGTGCTGTACTTCTCGGACTGGACTTCCACCCCGGTAAGCGTGGAACCTTCAGGTTTGGCCTCGACGACCCCTGCCGCCTTCTGGTTCACATAGAGCAGGTAGTCGGCGGTGCCGTGACCGGACTTCAAGGGGAACTCGCGCACCGCCACACCGCTACCAGCGTACAGGTTGATGGAGTCGGCGTCCTGCACCGACCACCCTGCTTGCTCAAGCAGCCGGTCTATGTTTGCGCGTGCCTGTTCTTCGGGGGTCATGACGACTTTAATCTTACCGCAGAGTCAACTCCCTTTGTCTCCCTTTGTCCAAATCTGGGAAGTTTCATTCTGCGGATAGATTGAATAGACAGAGGGAATCGGGATCCCGCTCACATGAGGCTAGGGATCTACACTGGACCCCGAACCTGACGTCAAACCCACGAGCATCAATGACACCCACTATCAGTGCGAGATGGAATACAGGCTGGTTTCACCTAGCGGCATTACGAACCAGTTCGAGCATGTCCTCACGGACGGAGCCGCCTGATCGTGCGACAAACTTGTGCCAAAACTTGCGACATACTCACAGCATTACTTGTGACACGGAAGGAGAGCGTTGCTTCAATGGGGCCGCGACCTCACGGTCGCGGATAGGCCGACAAACGGGTTCAGCCGATGGCTCTTGCACAACTGCTTCAATGGGGCCGCGACCTCACGGTCGCGGATAGGAGGCACCACGAGCAACAGAAGCCGCTCTACCAGGGCTTCAATGGGGCC
>JAPOPA010000281.1 GCA_026713145.1 Chloroflexota bacterium | reverse complement strand
TTCCCACTATCGCGCTGGTGCCGGTGCACGGCGTCGGGATGTTCGACCCTGCCCTGCCGTTCGCGGACGTGATGGTCGTGCCGGCCCGTCCGGGCGAGATCATTCTTCGCGCGCGGCGACTGTTAAGCTCGCAGCCGGAGAAGAACGACAGCGTAGTGCGGGCGGGTGACCTCTCAATAAACCACACGAACTACGAAGTGTTCGTGGGTGGACGCAGCGTAAACCTTCGATTCAAGGAGTACGAGCTGCTCCTGCTGATGGCGACGAACCCGGGCAGAGTCTACACTCGCGAGCAGCTTCTCGAACGCATCTGGGGATACGACTACCTCGGCGGGACGCGCACGGTCGACGTGCACATTCGGCGGCTCCGCAGCAAAATAGAAGACCGCGACCACCAGTTTATCGAGACGGTCTGGAACGTCGGTTACAAGTTCAAGGACCCGTCCGGGTGGTAGCTGCACAACCGGCAGGCAAAACACACAAACGGAGGCAGGAATGACGCAAGAGCGCGTTGCATACGTAAACGGGGAAATCGTGCCGGAGAGTCAGGCCTCGGTCTCGATCAGCGATCGGGGATTCATCTTGGGCGACGCGGTGTTCGACACGACCCGCACGTTCGGGCACGAGATATTCCGGCTGGAGGAGCACCTCGACAGGCTGTACGAGTCGCTCAGGTGGATGCGCATCGATCCGCAGATGTCGAAGGACGAGATGTCCGACCTCACGATGGAAGTGCTCGAACGCAACCTTCCCACCGTCGACGAGCACGACGACACCTGGGTAACCCAGCGGGTGACGCGCGGCCTTCGACTGGCCGGAGGGGACATCCAGTCCGCGGCCGACCGGCCCACCGTCATTATCGAGTGCTTCCCCATCCCGTTCAAGGAGCGCGCCCACTACTACCGCGACGGCATGCCCATCATCACGCCCTCCGTCCGGCGCGCGCCCCCCGACGCGATGAGCCCCAGGGCGAAGACGCACAACTACATCAACCTCATCCAGGCCGACATGGAGGCGCGCGCCCAGGACCCGAACGCCTACGCCATCCTCCTCGACATGAACGGCAACCTCTGCGAGGGCAACGGCAGCAACATATTCTTGGTCAAGGACGGGGTGGTCCGCACGCCCAGGAGCCAGTTTGTGCTCGGAGGCATCAGCAGGCTTACGACGCTGGACCTTGCCCACGAGCTCGGTATCGAGGCGATGGAGGAGGACATCGACGCCTTCGACGCCTACACGGCCGACGAAATCTTCGTGACCTCCACGAGCCTGTGCATCTGTCCCGTCTCGACCTTCAACGGCGCGTCCGTCGGAGAAGGCAGGATGCCCGGCCCTGTGACAGACCGCCTGCAGAAGGCCTACAGTGGCCTCGTCGGGATCGACACCGTCGCCCAGTACACTCGCTGGCTGGAGTAAGTCGTAACTGCGTACCGTCATCTAAAGGCTCGCCCCCCGCCGGGGGAGAGATTCAGCGAGCGGGTTCCCGCAGTTGCCCTAAAGCCTGTCGAGGAGTGAGCCTGCCCATGGACGACAAAGCCGTCCGTAGCTCGACAGGCTCGTGACCACGAACGACGAGAGTTGCCCTGCCCCCTAGAGCGGCTCGAAGAACGTCAGGTCCGCCCCGTGATTCTCCATCGCGGCTACCTCGTCTCCCCGCAGACGGACCCGGATGTCACGCGTGACGTGGCGAAGCACGATCTCCTCGGTCGGAAGGTCATGCCGAAATGTGATGGGACGGTTGACAGGAGGTCGGGCGAAAAACAAGTACCCGTTTGTGAGGCGTGGATTGTCACAACCTCCGGACAATTGAATGCCATCAAGCTCACACCACGGCGGTATGCGAACGAACAGAGGCCCCGGAGTCTTCACCCTCACACTGAGCGCCGAATGAGTGTAGGCCGACTGCACCTCGACCTCTGGGGTTTCATGGTCGAACAGCAGGTTGACCCAATGGCCCGCCTCGTCGAACCGCGTCATCTCCCTCAGCGCCTCGCACAGCGACCCTACCGTCCCTCCAACCACGTCGGTGTTGAAACGCATCCGTCCTCCCTCTCTCTGTTCCAGCGGCTCATGCCCGAACGGCGTCGGGAACCCCCATGCCCCCTGCGTTCGCTCGGCTACCTCGTGAAGAGTGTCGAGACCCTCCGGATTGTCCGGCGTTGGTATCCACGAGATGTCCCGCAACTGCGACGGCAGCAGATGGCACCGCAGAATTCGCTCGGCGTCGTGGAAGTAGTCCGTGTACCCCCACCGCCCGAGGATTAAGGCCGTCTCCAGGATGTCACCCGTGTTGTTCATCTCGCCCTCATCGGGCTTGCCGGTGTCCCCTACCGCGTGCTCGCGCGACCACCCAGTCTCGTCTCGCATTTCCCAAAGCCCGTTGTCGTAGAAGGCCTTCACGATGCCCATGAGCGTCGAGTCCTGAGTGAGGTCGGCCAGCTGTGCGAGGGATGACATCGTGCACGTCACGGAGTGGGCATGAGTGCCGAACAGGTCCGGGTCAAAGGAGCCGTCCGGCGTGTAATACCCGTCGAGGCACTTCTCCTTCAGGACGATGGCAAGGTCGAGAGCCGGAGTGTACCCGGTCGTCCGGTAATACTTGACGAGCGGCCCGATGGCCCTTGCCACACCCGAAATGTATGACCGCGAGCGCTCCAAGACCACGCCTTCTCGTTCGAGACGGTCGTAGTCCCAGTCGGTATCGGGGTTCCAGTAGTCCATGACCGCCGCGATGCTGGCCGCCGCGATCTCCTCCGCTCGTTCAGATCCGCGATACTCAACAAGGGCGTTCAACGCGTGAAACCCCTCTCGAATGTGGTGCGGATTGAAGACGACCGGCGAGTCGTACTTGCCGTCGCTGCGGTCGAGCGGAAACGGCACCGGCCCGCTGTACGAATAGAAGCAAGCGTTGGTGAATTTCTCGATTGCCTCCTCGTCGACCTGCAGACCGGCGGCGTCTTCGGCGTTGAGCAGCGCATTCAGGTGCCGTCCTGGCACATGGCTCTCCAGGGGGATCCCGAAGTACGCCTTAGGGAGCACTGCCACGCGGAAGTAGGGGACATCGTCCCCGTCCGGGTCGAAGATGCTGCACATCGCGTTCCGCGCCAGCTCGATGGCCCCGATTATGTCGGTAGTGTTCACGTCGGTAAGTTGCGTCATCACACTGGCTCCCTTGTCGCTCATCTCCTGAATCGCCGGTATTCTACCCTTCCGCACGACGTTCGGACAGTGTAGTTGCAATATGACCTTTCTCAATGACCCCCCCTACAGGCAACCCTTCTGTTCGCCTTCCTCGCTTTGACCCGATGCCATGATTCTGTACCATGTGGCGAAGGATCGGAGCTGTAGAGCAGAGCACACGATCGGAGGGGGAAAAAGATGTTCGACGAAACCACCAACATGAGCGTGATACAACCCCGCATCGACAGAATTCGCGCGTGGCTCGAAGCAAACAACCTCGGCGCCCTGTTCGTCTACTCACCCGCAGCCGAGCACAAATGGGGTCAGACCGCCCACGTCGCCTACTTGACGGGCTGGGCCAACCATGACCGCATCGTCGACTCCGCCGTCGTCGTGCCCGTGGAGGGTGACCCCGTCCTCATGTTCGCCGGCCTTCCGTACATGCTGGAGCAGATCGATCAGGTTTCCCCGATCAAGGACGTGCGGCTCGTCAAGGCCGTCGACCCCAACGCCGTGGCCGTGGACGCCAAGACCTTGGGCGGCGGAAGGGCGCCCGGCACCTTCGCCGAGGAGGCGGTAGCAATCATGCGGGAGAACGAGATATTCAACGAGCGGGTCGGCGTCGTAGGTGTAGACAACATGCCCGTCCCCTTCTACGAACACCTGCAGGCCGAACTAGGCGAAAACCTAGTACGGGGCGACGACATCGTGGCGGAACTTCGGACCGTCAAGACCCCGGAAGAGTTGGAGCTCATCAGACACGCCGCCCGCCTGGGCGACATCGGGTTCCAGACCATGGTCGACGTCGCCCGTCCCGGCATGCGCGGCATTGAAATCGTCGCCGAGATGGAGCACGCCGTCCGGAAGGCCGGCGCCGATCACGCCAAGTACTGGATGGGTTCCGGCCCCGACACGAAGTGGGAGGACACGCGTCTCGACATCCGCCCGCACCTGCGCGTCCTGCAAGAGGGCGACTTCATGAACACCTGCTCCTACATCGTCTACAAGGGGCTTATATACAATCCTACACAAATCCGTAGGTAAATCCTAGCTGAAAAAAGGTTGCATTCCGAACCCTTGTTTGTGTAGAATAAGTCGTAAAGATAGACACTCAGACAGGGGTATTCGTATGAGCTTGGGACCCGGTAAAGCCTTCCGCAAAGGCATCACTCTAATTGACGCGATCAACTACTTCAGCCACGAGCCGACCGCCGAGGCGTGGTTCATCGAGAAGCGTTGGCCCGATGGCATCCGTTGCCCTCGGTGCGACAGCGACTCGGTTCATGAGCGCAAGAGCCGCAAGCCTATGCCCTTCCTCTGTCGCGACTGTCGACGTGATTTCAGCGTCAAGACCGATACTGTCATGCAGGGCTCCAACCTGCCGCTCAGCAAGTGGGCGATAGCGTTCTACCAGGTCTCCACGAACCTCAAGGGTGTGTCGTCCATGAAGCTTCACCGCGACCTGGGAATCACGCAGAAGGCCGCTTGGCACATGCTCCACCGCATCCGCGAGGCGTGGGACAACGGCAAGGACAAGTTCGGCGGGCCGGTCGAGGTCGATGAGCACTACGTAGGCGGCAAGTCCACAAACATCCACGCGACCAAGAAGCGCCGCATGGAGAAGGTAGGTACCGCCTACAGCAAGTTCCCGGTCGTCGGCATGAAGGACCGCGCGACGAACCAGGTCAAGGCCGAGGTGGTCGAGACGACCGACAAGCCGACGCTCCAGGGCTTCGTGCATCGCAACACCGAACCCACCACCCTGGTCTATACCGACGAGGCGAGTGCGTACGTCGGAATGCGTCGACAACATGAGACCGTCCGACACAGCGTTGGAGAGTATGTCAGAAATCAGGCCCACACGAACGGCCTTGAGTCGTTCTGGTCGATGCTGCGCCGAGGTCACATCGGGACGTACCACAAGCTGAGCGTCAAGCACCTGCACCGCTATATCCGAGAGTTCTCCGGGCGTCATAACGACCGACCGCTCGACACCGCCGCCCAGCTGTCGAAATTGGCCTGTGGGGTGGTTGGACGACGATTGAGGTACTCGGACCTTATTGGGCGGCCGATACCCTCTGAAACTCAGTTGGAAATGCGCCTGTAAGTGGGGCTTCTTGCCACGTTGAGGATGTTAAACTGTAGGGGGACAATTGGCGGGCCTGAACACTAATTCACAACATTTCCATGCCTACAACCTGTGAATTCTGCGACTCCCCCGGAGGACCCAAGACGCTACGCAACCAAGCGTGTATGCCCATAAACGGTCGTGTCTGCTATATCGACTACTGCATCCGACAGCTTGTAGCAGCCCTAAACGCTGGTAGCGTCCCAACTTCTGCTAGCTGTTGCGGACACAAAATGCAGCCAGGGAGCATTGACCTCAAAGACGGAAGAACAATAGTGATCTTTGATGGCGAGATCCCTCATCGCGAGTGGCAATTCATAGAGCAGCTAATACACCCATCCACAATTGACCGAGCATAGAATTGCTCGACCGCCACCTCAATTGCCGGCCAACAAGAACTGAAGTAGCCGAGCTCGATTAGGTGGTTAGTGTCCGGCAACCAACGGCACGTCTCTCTGTGCACCTCGTGAACCCCATCCTGTTGCACGGTCATGCTAACGTAGTAACGATCCATGGGTAGTGCCTCAGTTTGAAATGTTCTAGTGTTGTTCTACGGTATGAGGGCCTACACCTACTAAATTCTAGCGTTTCGAGGGAGGTGGCTACCCGGTTCGAAGTCGTGCTCCAACCACCTTACGAATGCCTCAGCGTGGTAGGTGAACGTCTTTGCCGACTCAGGCGTGTAGCCTGCCCCGTTGACCTCATCCTTGAAGGCTTCAAGTGCTTCCTGAACTTCCCTTAATGTGCGTTCGCTGACTCGCGGCATGGTGTTCCTCCTTGTGGGAGATGGGTCCTTTTGCATTTATTGGATCCGTCCGCGAATGATGCGAAGGACCTCTCGAATTTGTCCCTCGCCGCGCAGGGCGTAGTAGGGCTTTGCACCCAAAAAGCTAGCTGAACCAAAATCTCCCATCCTGAACCAAAAGGCGCACAGTATGGTGGAGCCGACGTGGGCGGCCCTAGCAGGCCGCTGATAGACAATTCTGTGAGGTAGGATACCATCACGCGATGTGTTGGAGGTATTCTCATGCGTGGCAAACTGGACCCACAGGCGCCCATTGCTAGCCTTCGTGGACCCGTCTCAAGTTGAGGCAAAAGTGTTTTGCACTTCCCTCATGATTAGTGCAGATGTGCTATACTGACCCCATGCTAGACCATCAACAACCACCGAATTGGGTTGCCGAACGCGCTAAGTGTCGCTTAGCCGTAATCTTTGAATCCCTAATCCAAGTCGTCGAGCGTGATGTTGCCGAGTTCAACAAACTCCCGTGCGATCAGCGACTCAACCGAACGGCGTCGGCAGTCTGCAATGGTGATGGTGCCGCGCCTATCCTTCGGGTATACCGTCGGGACGAAGACGAAACTGAAACCAAAGCAACTTTCATTCAGCACCCTACCCGCATTCTCGTAGAGGTTCCTCAATACGACCCGCTAATCCTATATCCCATTTGGGATACCAATAGACGGGCGTGCTTGCTAGGAAATCGAGACGGCGACATTCGTTACAAGGTTTGGGAACTTAGCCAAGTAGCGTTAGGCCCTTTCCTATTTGACTCCGCCTAGACCGTCACGGCGGTGTGGCACTCCGAGCAACGATTTTCGTTGTGTAGAACCTCTGGATAGTTCACGCCACGACCACAGACCGAGCACTTGTATTCCCGTACCTCTAGCTCGGTGTTCGGCGACGAGGTTGCAATACCGGAGTCGCTTGCGGCACGTCCAGATGTGTCCTCGGCGGAGCATCGCCCAGAATGACTCAAGGCCTACGGCGATAGGCTCTTTCACGCGGTGCCAGTTCATAGATGTACACAAGGTTCATGTCCTCTAGCACTTCATATGACAGGCGGTATTGTGTGCCTTGGACTTGAAAAGCCCACCGATGCCTACAAAGAAGATCCATGCGCAGGTGTCTAATGTGATTGCCCACCTCAGGGGATACAGCAATATGCTCCTTGATTGCCTCAACCTCCTCATGGAACACGCGATTCTTGTTTCGCCTGAGGTACTTCCGAACCGAGGAGTGTTCCCCAACGTTGTACTTTCGTGGAGCGGGCATCATGGAAGAATTGGAGGACTGCCTGCAGGTAGCATTCCTGGACGACGGTATCGCCTCGATTCAATCTCTTCGAGGTCGTGGCCCAGTTCTAGAATCTCCTCTAAGGTAGTAAACCAATCGTTTAGGAGCTTCACTGCCCAAAAGTGTGCCCTCGAAGTACGAGCCAGTTCAATCGCAATACCAGTCACTGCGACTGCATACTTGCTGAGGTCGCTCTGTTTCGTGCTCTCAACTACGACATGAATGTCATCAGTTCCGGGTAACATGGACAGCTGAACATTGTAGTCATGGTCTTGCACGGCGTCGATTTCAACTCGAATATGTAGATGTTCTCTGGCCCTCCGAAACCCTCGCATAGCGACCCGTACCTCATAACCGGTGGGTTCATCATCAATCTCATGGGGCCAGCGTGAAGGAACGAACTCACGGCGTACCACAGGCTGTCTTAAATGTTCGGCCTTCATTGGGTGGAGCTTTCTGCCGTCTCGTCGATCACATCAACGAATTGCTTGATTAGGGTCATTCCCTCTTGGGTTACGCGGTCCAACAAGGTCAAGGAGGGGATAGAATCTTGCAAGGGGGTCTGGACGTATGCAGTGAGTCCCCCGTCTCGCCTCATATCGAGGACAATCCCAATTCGACCAAGTTGCTCCTCCTTTACAAACCTTAGGCCTGACACGTAATCGAACGGCATCCTATCCGTCATGGTTGTGAACATTGGGAGTTGGATTAGGGTCTCGTATGTCCTGGGTTCAAACTCCCAAGTCACGTGTGCATGAGGATGCCTTCTGAACTCTATTTTGAGTTCCTGTATATGTTCTAGCACATTTGACACCACTCGAAATGAGTCAAGTGCAGCCTCTCGAGCCTTAGGGGTAGTTGGATCAAAGGGTTTCGGTTGTCGCGCTTCCAATCGAATAGGGAACAGATTATCCCCCCGATAACCTGGGGCGATGAACAGATCCACATACCGTTCAACGTTCTCCCGCCTTTGCAGCCCCGCGCGCATGAACCCCCTTCGAGGCCATGTCTTTCGATAGGATCGAATCTTTCCTGAGAGGGCGTTGGCTTGCTCCGTGTCACAATTGAGGACACCAGTAATCTCGACTGTGTCGATTTTGAGTTCTCTTAGGTTAGGAAACGTCATGCCGGCCCAAACCACGCCACAATGTCAAATGTACCATGCATAGTACACCAGTCATGCCAGCTCATCATCACCCCTCATACTTCCATCTCAACATAGGCAATCCGCCGCTCATCGTCCTCGAACGGATCGTATTGAGAATCCTCCGGCAGGTTGAGAATCGCTATAAACTCGATGAAGTCCTGAAGGGACATGGCGGCGAGTATTGGGCTACCGTCCGCCGTTGTCTTCAACATCAGAATCAGGGCCGGCATGGGGTCAGTCGTGTAATCGCCGATGCCGGCCGCCTCTCCGCACCACTGCTCAGCCAGTTCCCTGAGTACCTGTTCTAGTGATTTCACGATGTCCGCACACCCCTGTGGACGGAATAACGCAAGTCTACCACAATGAGTCACCAGAGAGTTGCGCGCAACACCCTAGAGTGGTAGAGTCGCGGCGGAATCCACCACAGTCCATGTGACCTCTACGGCCACCAAGGATGCCTCATGCCTTCTTCGGGCGGTTGTAGGGGTGTCTGCGACTGTGGTGGTTTCAACATCCTTGTGCCTGAAGGAGGCAACCCAATGGACAACTCGCAGCAGTCGGAGTACTTGAAGGAGGTCACGGCGGGCGTCAGGAAAGACCTGAATAAGGGGTTCGCCAGAAGCGCCGTCGCTGAACGGCTCGCAGAGTTAGGATTCTCGGCGACGGACCCCGTTCAGTTCGTGCAGGAAGTTGACAACGAGAGAAGGCGACGCAACCGCGTCATGGGTTCCGTTTGGATCTACGTTGGACTCGCGGTGGCTGTGACGGCGTTCAGCCAAAACTGTATCGTCAGTTTCGCGGGTGAGCAGCGCAATGCCCTGGTCTGGATCGTGTTTATCTTGGGAGTCGCCGTGGTTGTACACGCCATCAAGAGCGTGAAGCGAAATGCTGAGGTGACTGAAGAGGAGGGGTGAGTTGTGTTGGTCCGCCATGAGGTGGGGTTCCTCCTCATCTTTCTTGGTGCATGCATCACTGGCGCTGCTTATGTCGCCCGAAGTCAGTTCCAGACGAAGACTGCCCGAGGGCTTCTCGTAGCTGGTCTCGCTCTTGCAGGACTCGGTCTCGCTGTTTGGCTATGTTAGACGTAGCTCGAAGGGCGTAGACCATAAACCCAATCGAAATCAGTACAACTGCTATCTCGCCCCAAATACTCAGCATAATCGTCTCCTTACCTGTTCGTAGCTGCGGGGATAGTTTTGCACTCCTCCCGTACATGGGAAGACCTTTCACCGGAAGAGTAGCGGGCCATACTGTCAGTACAATCGTGCAGAACAGCTAGTCTGACAGTAGAAGCGGCATGACCTGCTGGAAACTTTGGTCCGGCATAAAGCGGGGGATGAAGTATTCCTCGTAGAGTATAGTGGACCACGGGTCAGATTGCGCCTTGACCTCAAATAAAGTTTCTAGGCCGAGCGCTTTCCCCGACAATAATGACCTCGCTGAAAATTCTTCCGGAGCTTGTGTAGTCAAGCGGCCATGCAGCATTGCTTCGAAGACTACCCCGATATGTCGCGACGATGCGATTGTTGAGTGGTCGGTCACTAAGCCCAAAAACCTTAGTCCGGGTAGCTTTGTGACGCCAAGCTCTTCCTCAACCTCCCGCAGCAATGTTTCCTCCATGATGGCTTGCAACTCTTGGTCTGTTGGAGGACCATCGATATGACCTCCGATGAGAAGGCTAAGGCGTCCCTTCAGATCATCGCGAGTTTTTCGCGTCCGGCGGAATACGTAGAACTGCTCATCGGCTGACTCGATTAGAACACAAGGGATTGGTTGAATTAGATCAGAACGTGTCTCCGCATCACTCCTGGGCATCCATTCCACATGGGACTCCCACTGGGTAATGAGTTCCTTAGCGGCATCCGCTCGAATGAATCTATCTCTAGTCGGCAGCAATTGCCGAGGCAAAACCAATATCTCGCGGTCGCTTGCATTCATGAAAGTCGCTCATCGAGAACGTCGAGGATCTGGGTAACGACATCTTGGGCAGTGGATTCTGGAGTCGTTTGCTTTGCGTCGCTCGTGTCGATGGAGCTCAAACGGTAGTGGTCTTTGAATTTCTCAGAGACCGTGTCATAGGCTTGGTTCAGCTTTAGTAGGAAGTCCGTGTTCATGGTTCGTCCCGGGTCACCAATGAGCGTGTGCGCATGCTCTCGCTTCATTGAAGTCTCGGGATCGGTCTTGAACAAGAACACTATGCCGATTGAGGAGCGCCAAAGCTCGAGCGAGAAAAAACGCTGGATGGCGTCAACCTCATCATTGTTGATCTCATCTTCGGATCGAAGTAGTTCGAACCATGCGAGGGCGTCGAAGAGGCCACGGTCGAGTAAGGCTATCTGATACCGGTCTCTGTCGTCGTGGTTTCCTTCGAGGACATGCGTTAGCGCATAGCACCCCGACCAAGTATTGAATGCGGGGAGGTTGTCTTTCAGATAGGAGGGCGTACGCCTTGAGGCGCCTTCAGTGGGCGCAAGGACACGGAAACCGACTCGACGAAAGAAGTGCCTGACGATCTCGATACACGAACTCTTGCCGCTCTTTGGGGTTCCGGCGAACTCTATGAATAACG
>JAPOPA010000190.1 GCA_026713145.1 Chloroflexota bacterium | reverse complement strand
CGGAGCGAAAATCGCGTCATGGACATGGGCGAGATATCCCGCTCACTCAAGAGCATCGCAAGGGAGCTCGACGTTCCGGTCCTTGCGCTCTCCCAGCTGAGTCGCGCGCCTGAACAGCGCCTGAACCACAGACCCCTACTTTCCGACCTCCGTGAAAGCGGGAGCATCGAACAGGACGCCGACGTGGTCGCATTCATCTATCGTGAGGACAAATACGTCACGCGAGAGGAGTGGGACAAGCGCAGCCCCAGTAATCCATATCCTTCCAACGTGGCCGAGCTCATAATCGCCAAGCACCGCAACGGGCCAACCGGCTCCGTACACCTCTATTTCCGCGACGACGTGGTGCGCTTCGAGAGCATGACTCGCCCCAACGAAGCTATGGAATTCGCGTAGCGGAGAGAAGCTGTGCCCAACATCTCAGAGGTACTCAGCAACCTCCCTGCCGCCGGGTCGGTCGGCGACGGTGGACACGTTCCGCCCGACGACGAGCCGGACGACTCCGACAACGAATGTAAGCTGTGCGACGGGCGCGGCTGGATAAGCCCCAACGTTCCGGTCGGCCACTCGGACTTCGGCACTATCACCCCCTGCCAGTGCCAGGAAACGCGGCTCGTAGACGAGCAGCACGACCGACTCCTCACCTACAGCAACCTTGGCCACCTCACCCGCTTCCGCTTCGACAACCTGGAACCCGACGGCCTCTCGGACTCCGAGATAAGCAGGTCCCAGTTTCGTAAGGCCTACGACGTCGCGCGCGTCTATGCCAACGACCCGAAGGGTTGGCTCACCTTCACTGGGCCGAATGGCGCCGGTAAGACTCACCTCGCCGCAGCCATTGCCAACCACTGCGTGGACAGCAGCCGGATCGTGTTCTTCTCCCATGCTCCCGACCTACTCGACCACCTGCGTTCCAGCTTCGGCCCCGCAAGCGATGTTTCCTACAGCGATCTCTTCGAGCAGGTCAGGACCACGCCGCTGCTCGTGCTTGACGGCCTCGGCAGCCAGAGCGCCACGCCTTGGGCCGAGGAGAAGCTGCGCCAGATAATCAACCACCGCTTCAACGCCGAGCTTCCCACCGTCGTCACCACTGCCGTCCCCCTCAGCGGACTCGACTCGTACATCGCCACGCGGCTGACGACTCGCGGACTGGGCAGGGTCGTTGAGCTTGGGATGACGCAGTCCGAGAGCCTGAAGGATCTCGGTCACATTCCGGAAAACCTGCTGAACACCATGACGTTCGAGAGGTTCCATACCAACGCCAAAGGTCTGACCAACGAACAGCGAATGAGCATTGAGGCCGCATATCACACCGCGCAGAACTTTGCAGACCGCCCGGACGGCTGGCTCGTCTTGACGGGCCGAAGGACCGGGGTGGGCAAAACGCACCTGGCAATCGCGGTCGCAGAACGGCAGCTTCAGGCCGGCCAGCCCGTCATGTACTACTTCATGTCGCGGTTGGTCTTCGACCTGCAGACTCTCGTTGGGACGGACGCAGCAAGATACGCAGACCTGTTCGACCGGGTATCGAACGCGCCCTTCCTCATCTTGGACAACCTCCGTACGAGCTTGAGGTTCCGCGATGTGGAGAACGGTCGCTCCGTTCCTGAAAGATGGCTTGGCGGCACACCCTGGGCGGAGGACCAGCTCTACCACATCATCACTCACCGGCATAGCCATCGGTTGACAACGGTCATTACCAGTCCGGAGGACTTTACAGACCGGCCGAGTCCGTTCGGTTCGCTCCTCCAGGACCCCACCATCTCGCAGATAATTGATATCGACGCAAATGACTACCGTACGCAGAGGCCTTAGCGGATCGTAGCTGGGCGACGACTCCGCCCCTACGCCTTCATCTTGCCCGCCATCCCCGCTGCGTATAAACTTGGGCGACATCGCTCAGACAGAGGACACGACATGAAGATTGCCATCCTGCGAGGCCCACGCGACCTCGTGATCGAAGACTGGGACCTCGACACCCAAAACATCGGCCCGAACGACATCTGGGGCGAGACCATCATCTCCGGCTTCAAGATCGGCACTGACCGCGGCAACTACGAGGGCGCGGAGGACGTGCCCGGCGCTCCGACCTACCCCCGCTGGGTGGGCGACAGCAACCTCGCCGTCATCAAGGGCGTCGGCAGCGAGGTCACCAGGTTCAAGGTCGGCGACCGCGTCGTCTCCCGCCAGCCCCACCAGTCCGAGTGGGTGACCGACCATCGCGCCTCCATCGTCAAAGTCCCTGAGGGCGTCGACGACGAGGACGCCATCTGGGCCCACCTCTACACCCTCAGTGGCCTCTGCTTCCGCAAGGCAAATTTCGTTCCCGGCGAGTACGTGGCCGTCGTTGGCCTCGGCGTGCTCGGCCTCGGCGCGGTCGGTCTGGGACGTCCGATGGGCGCGAGGACTATAGGCATCGGCAACAGCCCAATCCGCAACGAGATGGCCATGCAGATGGGCGCCCACGCGACCTTCATGTACAACGACCCCGACCTCGACGCCAAGCTCGATGAGTACACGAACGGCAACGGCGTCGACCTCGTCATCCTGACCGCCAACCCCTGGCCCGCATACCGGACATCAGTCGAGGTGGTGCGCGAAAACGGGCGCGTCTCCATCGTCAGCCTGCTCGGCCGAGGCGAGGAGCCGGCGGACTTCAACCCCCTCGCCATGCAGTACTTCTACCACAAGGGCATCTCGCTCGTAGCCGTCAACGGCACGGCTCCATACATGTACCCCCAGGCCGACGCCGACCGCATGGAGTGGAACAAGCAGTGCGAGTACGTCCTCCAGCTAATGGCTGACGGCAGCCTGACACCGCGCCAGATCGTCACCCACCGCCTCCCCTACGCCCGCATGCAGGAAGCCTACGAAATGGCCTACCACCGCGAAAAGACCATGCTCGGCGTGATCTTCCAGTGGCAGGAATGAGCGGGGGTAGTGATGTACAACAATGACTACCAGCCCTAGACGCCGGTGGACTCGCGAAGAGACGCTCATAGTCTTCAATTTGTACTGCCGAATTCCATTCAAGGATTCCAATAAAGCTCATCCAGATGTTCAGTACATCGCAAGGCTAATTGGACGTACACCTGACAGCGTGAATATGAAGATAGGTAATTTCGGAAGTCTCGATCCTGAACTAAAGAAACGAGGGATAAGGGGTCTGAACAACAGATCTCGCTTAGACGAGTCTGTATGGAATGAGTTTCACGGCAACTGGCAAGAATTCATTGATGAGAGTGAGAGACTAATCGCTGAAAGAGAACGCGCACTCGATATACCAACTCAGAGTTTCGAAAGCGTTCAACAAAAGGAGGGTAGGGACAAAAAAGCGGAGCGCAAGGTTCGAGAGAATCAGCCCTTCTTTCGGAAAGCTATACTGTCTGCTTACGAAAACAGATGCTGTGTCACCGGAATTGATATCGAGGCCTTACTTATTGCAAGTCATATCAAGCCATGGGCAGAGTCTGACAGTACTGAAAAACTAAATCCACAAAACGGGTTGTGCTTGAATGCTCTGCATGACCGAGCTTTTGACCGAGGACTGATTTCCATCACGGACGATTACACCATCGTCGTTAGCCAGCAAGTCAGAAAGTCATCCAGTGATGCTCTGCGACGAATGTTGCTACGGTTTGAGGGTCGAAGGATTGAATTGCCAACTCGGTTTTCCCCTCGCATCGATCTACTGTCATGGCACAGGGAAAGGGTCTTTAGAAATTGACCGCGTAGAAAGGGTGAACTGCTAAGCGGGGCGAGTGAATATGATAGTTTTGCATAACTAACCACCAAGACCACACACGCACGAAAGGACCAAACATGACCACCACCAAGAGCAGGGTACAAGCCTCCCTTGATCTCTACGACCGCGCCGAGGAGGTGATTCCCGGCAAGACGCAGCTCATCAGCCGGAGGGCCAGCAGCTTCGCGCACCCGATCAGTCCGATTTACGCCGACCACGCGAAGGGCTCACGGTTCGTCGACGTGGACGGCAACGAGTACATCGACTGGGTGAACGCGGTTACCGCAATCATCCTCGGCCACGCCGACGACGTGGTCGATGGCGCGGTCAAGGAGCAGATCGAAAAGGGCAGCCTATTCACCCTGAACAGCCCCCTGGAGATCGAGCTTGCAGAGCTTCTGATCGACATCATTCCCAGCGCGGAGATGGTGCGCTACACCAAGGGCGGCGGAGAGTCCTGCGCCGTGGCCGTCCGCATCGCGCGCGGCACCACGGGTAAGGACAAGATACTCTTCTCCGGCTATCACGGGTGGCACGACTGGTACCAGTCGGCCAACTACCTCGTCGACCCCGTGTCGGGCGAGTTCCCCTTCGCAGGCATCGAGCCGACGGGCGTTCCAAAGGCCCTTGCCGGCACGGCGATTCCCTTCATCTACGAGGATATCGAAAACCTCAGCCAGCTCTTCGAAGAGAACAAGGGCGAGGTCGCGGCCGTCATGATGGAGCCGATGCGATCTGAACGTCCCAAGGAAGGCTACCTCGAAGCGGTCAAGGAGCTCTGCCACGCCAACGACGCGCTCCTCATCTTCGACGAGGTCTCTTCGGGATGGCGCATCTCCCTCGGCAGTGCGCAGGAGTGGCTCGGCATCACCCCCGATATGTCCGTCTTCGCCAAGGCCATGTCGAACGGCTATCCGATGGGCTGCGTCGTCGGCTCCCGCGAGGCGATGGGGCCGGCAGACCGCATGTTCATCTCCAGCTCGTACTGGAGCGACAACATCGGCCTCGCCGCGTCGGTCACGACGATCAACGAGCTCAAGCGGCGAAACTCGACCGAGTTCTTCAAGGAGATCGGCGAAAAGATGGCGGCCGCACTCCAGGACGCCGTCGACTCGGTAGGCATCTCCGCCCAGGTCACCGGCATCCATACCGCTCCGACGCTGTCAATCGAAGTACCTGACCCGGCCATGAAGAAGCCGATCGACACCCTCTTCATTCAGGAAATGGCCAAGCGCGGCGTATTCGCCCCGACCTCGTTCAAGGCGACGATGGCCCACACCGACGAGGACATCGCCCTCACCGCTGAGGCCGCCGCCGACTCGATGCGCGTCATCATGCGCGCCCTCGAAGGTGAGCTCGACACCCTGCTCGAGGCCGAGATCGGACGCGAGCCGTTCCGCCGCATCGTCAGATAGGAAGCCCCGTTGCGGACCACACGCGCAGTTCAAGGGCTGCACAACTCATGACATCAGAATCGAATGCGGTGGATGCCGAGTCCGACCCATCCACCGCGTCGGAACAGCCTCGGATAGTCCGGTATCTCCTGCTCGCGGCGTCCTTCTTACCCGTCGTCGCGATGACCGTCGCCGTCTTTATCTTCAGGAATGACATCGATCGCCTCCGCACGATTGAAGGTCTCGAAACGATAGGCTTCGTGGGCATTCTCATTGCGAATGTCATAGGGAGCGGATCTTTCGTCCTCCCGGTACCGGGGATCGCCACAGTCATTATCGGTGCGACGATTTGGAACCCGCTCTTGGTCGCCCTTGCGGGTGGAACCGGTTCGACCATAGGGGAGCTTGCCGCCTACCTTGCCGGGGTGGGCTCCTACGGCGCGGTACGCCGATTCGCCGGTCGCAGCAGGTGGTATGTCACGTGGTACTCACGGCTCAGGGGATGGATCGAGGCCCGCGGCATGATCACCATATTCCTCTTCGCGGCCACCCCAAACCCGTTCTTCGATATCGCCGGATTTGCAGCCGGCTCGATGCGGTATCCCATCGGCAGGTTCACAGTGGCCTGCTGGCTCGGCAAGATGGTCAAGTACGGCTTCGTTTCATACGCCGCATTCTGGGGCGCCGATATGGTCTACGGCTGGTTCGAATAGTCCTTCAAAGGACGCCTCTGACTAACCCCCTCACCCTTCCGTGGGAGAGGGTTGGGTTAAGGGTGATAGGCTCAGTCCGCCAAAGATCTCCAGAGCGGGGAAGTTCCGCCCGGTCTATTCGTGCTTGACGTGCTCCGCCATCTGGTCGCGGTACCATTCCGCGCCGTGAACGTCCTTCTTGTAGTTCCAGCGCCCGACCTCGGGGTACATCATGATGCTCCTGTCCTCGACGGGGAGCTTGAAGGGCGCGCTCCCGTTGCGGGCCGACTCGCGAAGTGCTACGGCGATCTCCAGCGAGTGACGCAGATCGTCCCCCGTCGTGATGGTGAGCGGATTGCCCGTGTCTAGGGCTTCGACGACCGCGTCGATACTGGTCATCATTACCTCGCTGGGGTTGCGCCAACCCTCGGCGTCGCGTCCTCTATCCCTGGGCGGTCGCGGCTTGAACACCCCT
>JAPOPA010000300.1 GCA_026713145.1 Chloroflexota bacterium | reverse complement strand
CGAAGGCAATGATGCAGCGGTCGCCGGGCTTGACTCGCGTCACTCCGTCGCCGACCTCGACAACGGTGCCCGCTCCCTCGTGCCCAATCACGGCGGGCAGATCGATTTTTGAGGTCCCCTGCATGAGGTGGTGGTCGCTCAGGCAGATGCCCGACGCGCCCATCTGGACGCGCACCTCGCCCGCCCTTGGCGGGTCCTGCCGGAGCTCCTTGATCTGCAGCGGCTTCTTTGTCTCATAGAGTACGGCTGCCTTTACCATATGTCTCCTCCCCCACGAGTCTTTTGTATAGGGTAATGGCTCGCCGACGCACGGTCAAAGGCGCGGTAGCGGCGGCGAGCGGGGTCTGGTACATTTTGGCGAAGGGAGGATGCACGACATCCTGACGGAACCAAACAGGTCCTCCCGCGAGATTATGCAAACCGAAGACTTCTGAGGAGCGAGTATGATTGCCATTTTCGTGACGATAAAGGTCAAGCCGGGAATGATGGAGGAGTTCGTGGAGGCGAGCCTAGGAGACGCGAGGGGTTCCGTCGGTGACGAGCCCGGCTGCTTCAGGTTCGATGTCCTGCAGGACAGGGAGGACCCCAATATGGCCTACCTGTATGAGATCTACGAGGACGACGCAGCGAGGGAGACACACCGGACGATGCCGCACTATCTCAAGTGGCGGGAAGCCGTCGCGGACATGATCGAAGGCAGCTACGGGGTGGTGGAGATGACGACAGCGTATCCGCCGGCTTCCGCGCTGCATGCTCAGAAACCCCACCTACTCGACTAGGGTACCGTGAAGATCGTTACGGCCCAACAGATGCGCGAGATCGAGGACCGCGCCGAGGCCGTGGGCGTCTCCAAAGACGTATTGATGGAGAACGCGGGCTTTGCGGTAGCGGACTACATTCGCGGCCATGTGCGGAACCTCGTCGGGATGACGGTCGTCGTGCTGGTCGGGCCGGGCAACAACGGCGGGGACGGGCTCGTGGCGGCGCGGCACCTCGACGCATGGGGCGCACGGGTTACCATCTGCCTGTGCCGTGATAACCCCGCTCACCGGCGCAAGGTCGAGTTCCTACGCGGCAAACGAGTTGCGATAATCAGCCTCGACGATGGTGATGGGCCTGCCCAGCTACGAGAATCACTCCAACTCGCACAGATCGTTGTCGACTCGATACTAGGCACCGGGCGATCGCGGCCGATTTCGGGGCCGACGGCTGAGGCGCTCGACTTGCTCCGAGAGGCCCGGAGAGGGAACGAAGCGCCGCGCCTGATTGCGCTGGACGTGCCGACCGGCCTTGATGCCGACACGGGGGCCGTTGATCCCAAGGCCGTGCCGTGCGACGTGACGCTGACACTGGGTAATCCTAAGGCTGGGCTGTACCGATTTCCCGGGGCGGAGTACGCGGGTGTTGTGGAAGTCCTCGATATCGGGATACCGAATGGCCTGGGCAGTGGGATCACGTTTGAGCTGATGACGGACGACTGGGCGAGAAGCGCCCTACCCGACCGACCGATGTCCGGGCACAAGGGCACGTTCGGGAAGGCGTTGATCGTCGGGGGATCGCGAAATTATGTCGGCGCTCCCTATCTCGCGGCGACGGCGGCGGGGCGCGTAGGGGCGGGGCTGGTCACGCTGGCCGTTCCACAGAGCCTGCAGATGGCCGTTGCGGCGAAGGCGGTCGAGCCGACGTATCTGCCGCTGCCTGAAGCCTTGCCGGGAGTGCCACGTGCGGAGGCGGCAGGACTCATCTCGGAGCAAGCCGGCGGGGATCAGGCGCTGCTCATCGGCCCTGGCATCGGGCAGGCGGACTCCACCCGTGAGATGGCAGCGAAGTTGCTATTCGAGGGTGGACAGTTCCCGCCTATCGTCGTGGATGCCGACGGGCTGAATGTACTGGCATCCTCGTCGGAGTCTTGGTGGAATGAGTTTCCGCGGGAGGCCATATTGACGCCGCATCCGGGCGAGATGGCGCGGTTGACGGGCAGATCGACGAAGGATATTCAAGAGTACCGTGAAGAGATCGCGGTCGAGTCGGCGGTGAAGTGGAAGAAGACAGTCGTGCTCAAGGGGGCGTTCACGGTTGTGGCGTACCCTGATGGGAGTTCGAGGCTCAGTCCTTTTGCCAATCCGGCGATGGCGACGGCGGGAACGGGCGACGTGCTCGCGGGGACGATCGCGGGACTTCTGGCGCAGGGAGTCGAGCCGGAGGATGCGGCGGCGCTGGGGGTGTACCTCCACGGACTGGCAGGTCAGCGTGTCAGCGCGGAGCTTGGCGACGCCGGGATGCTGGCCAGCGACCTGCTGCCGGAGCTACCGAGAGCGATACGCGACCTGCGGAGTGGTCCTGCGATCGAGGAAAGGCGGACGCCCTGGCGCACTTGAAAGGCAGTGAGCGGGCGCGATATGTCGGCGAGATGTTCGCCCGGATTTCGCGACGGTACGACCGCCTGAACACCATCATGTCGGGCGGGAGGCACTACGTTTGGAGACGACGAGCGGCGGGCATGGCGGTCGGCGAGATGACCGGACCCGCACTCGACGTTGCGACGGGCACGGGGGACTTTACGTTCGACCTGTTGGGACATTCGCAGGTCACCAACGTCGTAGGGCTCGACTTCACTCGCGCGATGCTCCCGCTGGCCATCGAGAAGGCGAGTGAGCGAGGCTCGAGCGACCGTATCGAGTTCATGGCCGGGGACGCTCATGCGCTCCCGTTCCCCGACAACAGCTTTATCTGCGTGACGGTCGGGTTCGGCGTCCGCAACTTCATCGACGTTCCGCTGGCGATGCGGGAAATGCGACGGGTCGTGAGGCCGGGTGGGCGGGTGGTCATCCTGGAGATCGTGCGTCAGGACGGGCTGAACCCCGTCGGCAAGCTGTTCCCGCTGTACTTCCGTCGGGTCACGCCGTGGATGGGCGCGCTGTTCGCGGGTGACCGTGAGGCGTACACCTACCTGCCAGAGTCGGTACAGGGATTCCTGAGCGCGAAAGAGCTGGCGGAACTGATGCGCGGCGCGGGCTTGGTGAACGTGCGGTACCAGCGGTTGGCCCTCGGGACGGTCGCGATACATGTGGGGGAGAAGGCAGGGTGATGGGTTCTAGGTCCTGGGGGACGTGACGAGAGCGTTGGCATTTTTTCTATTTTTGTTGCATGGTGTTGCATTTTGTTGCATTTCCGCTTGGGCGGTACTCTGAGTCTCTTCGGCAGCGGAGGCATCACGCTCACCCCCGTATCGAGTACGGGGTAGGCTCCAGGCCTCTCCCACGACGGGAGAGGGGATTAGAAGATTCACCGCAGAGGGCGTGGAGGGACCTGAGGGGACCTAGGTGAAATTCCTGATTTTGTTGCATGGTGTTGCATTTTGTTGCATTTCCGCTTGGGCGGTTCCCCCTCGGAGTCTCTTCGGCGGCGGAGGCATCACGCTCACCCTAGTACCGGTTCCTTTTGATTCTGGCTCACCACAAAAGAAGACCCTCACCCCCGTATCGAGTACGGGGCAGGCTCCAGCCCTCTCCCACGACGGGAGAGGGGATTAGAAGATTCACCGCAGAGGGCGTGGAGGGCCCTGAGGGGATCTAGGTGAAAGTTCTGATTTTGTTGCATGGTGTTGCATTTTGTTGCATTTCCGCTTGGGCGGTACTCCCTCTCTGTATCCCACCCCCGTATCGAGTACGGGGCAGACTCAGGCTGTCTCCCACGAAGGGGGAGGGAATATGTTGGTCGGCCTTTGCTGTTAGCGGGGGGGGGTCACGTTTGACCTGACATTTCCTGACATTCTCTGACGTTTTGTATTGCCTGCGACATCTCAGTCGCGGGTGGTCTAAAGCCATGATAGATTATATGTTCTTGTTCGTCAAGTGGGGGACGGGCGTTGTAGAGGCTGGTGCTTCGACGGGCTCAGCATAGACGGGGGTGTGGAAGACATGGGGTCGTGGATTCCCGCGTTCGCGGGAATGACGATGAGGGGTCTTGTTGTTCATTTTCATACCAATCGCTCATGTCGGTTGCCACCGACACCACCAATCATGAAAATGGGGTCCGTCGGTGTGCGCGAGTCCGGTAGTCATTGGCGCCGAGAGCCCGAGTACCAATCTGGACCTGACGACTCAAAGGT
>JAPOPA010000278.1 GCA_026713145.1 Chloroflexota bacterium | reverse complement strand
GTGTTCTCGCCTGGGAAGGCGCTGCGCGGGGGCGGGTTGGGGGCGTTGTGCTGTGCGACGGGCCGCTACCCCCCCCCGCCGTACTTGACCAGGTGGTGCTTGCCGCAGATGTCCTGGCCGATCACGATCTTGTCGGTGTAGCCCTCCGAGATGAGCCGCTGGATGTGGTCCATCCGCTGAGCGTCGTTGGGGAAGTCCATCACGCCGTACGAAAAATACGACGACTCCCAGCCGAACTGGTCGTACTCGAGGTAGCACCCCGTCTTGGCGAGATCGAGGACCCTCTCGATGCTCTCATACGTCCTGCCGATGTGCCCCATCACGACGCGCTCCACGTCCGCCCCCGCCCCCGCGAGAATGTCCAGCGCCTCGAACGGCGCCTGCTCGTCCCGACCGGGGTGCAAAAGGACCGACGCGCCCGTCTCCTGTTGGGCAACCGCCGCCGCTAAGAGCACCTTTCGCTCGTTCTCGTGGAGCGGCCATCCGCATCCAAGCTCGCCAATGATGCCCGCCCTGATGCCCGTATTGCCCACGCCGGTGGTGACGTCCGCCACCATCTCCGCCGTCAGGTCGTCCACCGTCACGTCGCCCATGCCGTCCGGGTGCGAGGGTGCGATGTAGTACCCCGCGCCCATGACGATGTTCGCTCCCGTCGCCCTGGCGATGTTCCCAAGACCGACGGGGTCGCGCCCGATTCCGATCGTGGTAACGTCCACGATCGTGCCGCCACCCACTCGCTTGAAGTGGTCCACCTCCTCGATCGCCTCGTCCTCGTCGAGTAGTAGCAGGTTCGTGGCGCTGCCAAACGGGTCGTACCGGATTCTCCCGAGATTGCTCATCGAGACCGGCTCGTACGCCCTCGCCTTCGCCGTCGCCTCCTCCGGCGGTTGGAACACCACGGTGAAGTCGATGAAGAGATGCTCGTGCATCGAGGTCATCCCCACCTCTGTCGGATCTATGTCCCCCAGGACCGTCCTTACCTTGCCTTTCATGCCTATGGCTCTCCTCGCGACGGAATCGGACTCGCCGAGCGAGTGTATTTTGTGAGTGAGTCCAAGTCAATACGAGTGAAGTTCCTCTTCCCTCTTGACGTTGTTGCGCACTCGGTCGCTCTTACGTTTGCGCTTGCGTTAACTGACCTGCCGCCCCTCAGTACCGGCCGCGATGTTGATTTGTGGCACATCCACGTCACGGGCGGGTCTGCAGATCGACGTCTTTAGTGGAGGCAGTCGACGCTACTCGGAACGCCGGGCCTTCACGAGGTCGCGGGTAAGCTGGGCCTGGCCAAAGTGCTCGGCTGCGTGGCGGGCGACGATGATCATCAGTTCGCGTCCCGTGATCTTCCCGCGCTGGGGATCATCTCGAATACGGTCCAGGTCGCCTGGCGGCAATTCCTGAATGGCTTCTGAAATCCGGCCTTGCAGAGCGTTCCAGCCCGCTTCTACCTCTGCGGCTGATTTGCCCATGGCAGCGAACTCGGAATCGCGGTCTCTCGTGATGTCCCGCCCGCAAAGTATGTTGAGGAAGTTGTGCCGAACGTTGCCCATCGTGTGCGTGGCAAGGACATAGAGGCTGTTGGCGTCATCGAGAGGCTTCCAGTTCAGAGCGTCGCTGTCGAGCCTCTCAAGGCAGGCAACCAGCTCGTCTACAGAATTCCTGATCTTGTGCCAGTAAAGATTGACCTCACTTGAGTTGCTCAATATATCCTCCTACATAAAGACGGGAGCGGCACGAACGGGACTCCTCTTCCGTGTTCGGAAACTCGTGCATGCCTGAGACTTGGTTCCCAAGGTACACGTCACAGAGCAGAAGGTATCAACCGGACGGGAGATGGCGCAAGCCCGTCAAGGGCTGGGAGTTGACTGGACCGCAAGGCGTCCCGCCCGATGCGGTAGAGCGTGTTCCGGTCGCCGGACGTCGCCCTTCGCACATCGAACTGCGGTTCCTCTCGCTGGGTGAGAGTATACTGTTCCCCATGATTACCGTGCGGGCCCACGCCAAGATCAACCTCACGCTCGAAGTGCTCGGCAGACGCGACGACGGCTACCACGATATCGCCTCGATACTCCAGACCGTCAGTCTGCACGACACCCTGACGTTTGAGGAGTCCGACGCCGTCACGCTCGACTGCGACCGCCCCGCGCTTGCGACGCCCGACAACCTTGTGCTCCGAGCCGCCCACCTCCTGCGTGACACCACAGGCGTGTCGAGCGGCGCGACGATAGGCCTACGAAAAGAAATCCCGGTCGCCGCCGGTCTGGGCGGAGGCAGCTCCGACGCTGCAGCAACGCTGCTGGCCCTCAACAGGCTCTGGGGCACGGAACTCACCAGAGAGGAACTCCTGCCCCTCGCCGCCCAAATCGGGTCGGACGTTCCCTTCTTCCTCTACGGAGGGACGGGTAGGGTGTTCGGAAGGGGCGAGCGCGTCCAGCCCCTGCCGTCGGCCGACCTCGAATGGGCAGTCATCCTTACTCCCCAGATCGACCTACCAAAAAAGACCTCCGCCATGTTCTCAGAGATCGGTTCCATGAGCTACACCAACGGCGGCCTCACCCGAAAGCTCGCCGCGCGACTGAGCAGCAAGGGCGACACACCCCCTCAGTTCCTCTTCAACGCCTTCGACGACGTGGCGAAAGAGGCCGTCCCCGAACTGTCGTCATACTGGAATGCATTCCACGACCTCGGCGCAAGGGAGATCCACCTCTGCGGCGCGGGCCCGTCCCTCTACGCTCCCGTTTCCACCAAGCACCACGCCACCGCCATCCAGCTTCTGCTCCAACACCGCCACGGCTGGGAGGCCCACCTCGTCTCCATGGTCGACCGCGAGAGTACTTCTCCTCGCTGACAAGAGACAAGGTAAGCACCGGCCTATCGACTACTCTCCATTGGTGAGAGCACAACCCCGTCACTGTCACTGGTATGAAAGTGAACGCCAAGACCCCTAATCGTCAATCCCGCGAAGGCGGGAATCCATCTTTGGTCGCTGCCACAACTCTAATGGCGACTAATGAACGCACTTCCTAATTTCATCGCTGGTTGTGCAGGCCGCAAGGTTGCATGAAGGAGTCCTCTGAAAATAGCCCCCGTCCGATTTCCCGTAGGGGCGTTTCGCGAATCGCCCATTCCGCCATTTACATGATTGGTGGTGTCGGTGACAACCGACACGAGCAATTGCTACGAAAATAGACCATTGCCATTCCCGGAGGGGCGGGTTACCACCCCGCCCTGGGTGCCCGCCAGTTTCATCACAGGTGGTGAGGGTGACAACCCTCATAACACATTCTGAGCTGAGGGTAGCGGAGTAGAAGAATCTAAAGTGTCTGTCACAACGCAAAGCTGATATGGAGAATGCTCACTCCGTTATCACACTTGGACACGATCGAAGCCTGGGACTCGCTACGTGTTCTTGCGGAGACGGAATTTAGACTCCTCGCTCCGCTCGGAAGAACAGCAGTTAGGCCGGTTGTGCGAGAGACACACCTTTACAAAAGACATCCCCGTCGCGGGAGAGATACGAAGAGGGAGTGCCTCCTCCAGCCTGACCTACGACAGAAACACGGCGATTCCGGCATGGGGGAAGAACACTTCAAGATTTCCCTGCCGTTCTCGCTGCATCGTCATCCTATAGTCCACACGGTTCGGGTCATCTTCCGCAAGCTCATGCGGGCATGCCTCCCGCCGCTCTTGCTGAGGACACAGGTGCATCTCCGCCCGGTAGTCCCAGAATCCGACCAGCGTCATCGGGTAGTACAGCGTCTCCGCGGCAGCCCTCAGATCGGCAATGATCTCGCTCGCGCGTATCCCACTCGCGGTCTCGATGTTGACGGTTACCCGGTCCATTTGGCCCTAGATTTGAATATGACAGTCGAATTGAGAGGCGCATATCCCCTCTCCCGTCCTGGGAGAGGGCTAGAGCCTGCCCCGTACTTGATACGGGGGTGAGGGTCTCTTAAGGAAGTTACCAGAATCATATGGAACTGGTACTATTCACCGGCAGGCCCCTTTACAAAATGGTCCCAGCCGCCGCGCTCCGCGTCGACAGTATCCCCCTTCACGTCCATCACCCTCACGCCATGCGTAGCCTCGACGATCTCTCCGATTGTCGTCACCGGAACGTCGATGGACTCACTCACTCCTCTCACCGTCTCCTCCCGCCCGGTGAACAACAGCTCATAGTTCTCCCCTCCGGTCAGAGCAAGTGAAAGCCACTCATCGGGAAATCTGCGGCGCAATTCCTGGCTGGCCGGTACGTCATCCCCACGCACCGCGGCCCCCACGCCGCTTGCCTCGCACAGCTTGGTCAGATCGCCAACCAGCCCGTCGCTGATGTCCATCGCCGCGCGAATTCCCGCTCGAGCAAGCTCCTGTCCTGCGACAAGCCTCGGCTCCGGACGAAAGTGCGCCGTGTGCAGCCTCCCGGTCGAGTCGTCGAAACGTTCACCTGCCAGCGCCACGCGTAACCCCCCCGCCGAGTCCCCGAGGCTGCCCGTGACCGCGATCACATCCCCAATCTCCGCCGCTCCGCGCGCCAGGATCGCTCCACCACCGTCCGGTCCCTTGATATTCGCCTGTCCTTCCATCGCCACGCTCAAGAAGAAGACGGGCGAACGTACGACATCTCCCCCGACAACCCTGCCGCCGTGACTGCGACAGGCCTCCGCCATGCCCCGGTACATGTCTACAAGCCCCTCGACCGGCAGGTTGCCCCGCAGGCCAAGAGTCACCACCGAGCACGTCGGCAGGCACCCCATGGCGGCCACGTCGCTCAGGTTGACGGCCATCGCCTTCCATCCGAGGTCGCGCCAGCGGGTGAGACCAAGCTCGAAATGGACTCCCTCCACCATTGCGTCGGTGGTAAGGACGCGCGTGCCTCCTTCACCCTCCCACACCGCCGCATCGTCTCCGATGCCGGCGAGAGGCTTCGGAGCATCGGTTCCCGTGAAGTCCTGTCCCTCCGCGCCCTCGGCGGCGAGGGTTTCCGCCAACAGCTCTATCAGGCGAAACTCTCCGGCGTCGCGTACAAGCATAGTGTTCTCGACCGCGTCCGCAACGCGGCAGGTCTAGTACCCGATGCCGGCGACGCCGAGGTGCTCGGACTCGAGATTGCCCTGGCGCTTGAAGCGCTCTGCCTTCTCGATGTAGTGCTGCGTCGTCGTCTCCATGAGCTTCCGGTGCCGCTCCTGCACCTCTCCTCGCACTCTTCCGGGTACCCCCACGGCCATAGACCCGGCGGGTACCTTCGTATTCTCGATCAGCATCGCGCCTGAACCGACCAGGCTGCCCTCGCCGATCTCCGCCCCGTCGTTGACGATGCACCCGTTCCCGATCAGCGCCCCGTCGCCGACCGTCTTCGCGTGGCAGAGTACCCGGTGACCGATGACTACGCGGTCGCCGATGTGGACGTCGTCGTCACCGTGAATGACCGAGTTGTCCTGTATGCAGGTGAACCTGCCGATAACGATCTTGCCCGCGTCGGCGCGGATGACTGCGCCGGGCCAGATGCTCGAACCCTCGCCGATCTCCACGTCCCCCACTATGTACGCAGTCTCGCTTATGAAGGCCGTGGGATGTATCTTTGGAGACTTCCCGTCCAGGCTGCGTATCATCGTTCCTCCGGTGTCTGAGGGTGGCGAGTATTAGGACCAGGTAACGGAACCCGATGCCGGGCGTTATATCTGCTAAGGTCGGACCATAGCTGTGCGTTCGGCCCTAAGCGTACACCAATCGAAGGTGCGCAAGTCAATATATGGTATCCTCTAATTCGTCCTTCGGAGTCCCCATAATGCAGTACGTCCGGATCACCATTGC
>JAPOPA010000277.1 GCA_026713145.1 Chloroflexota bacterium | reverse complement strand
TGTCTGTCCGGTGTGGTCTGAGCAGTGCCGGGGGCGCCCGGCGTTCGCCCTGCGGAGCCGACCCCACTTCCGACCCCGGAACCGACGGCCATCCCAACTCCCGTGCCCACGGTCGCCGAGCCGACGCCAACGCCGGAGCCACCGGACGACCGGCCCCTGGTCGACGTATCCCACCTGCTCGACTTCGTCCGTGAGGGCATATACAAGAACTCCGACGGCGTCGGTGGTGCGGCGTGGCTCGACTACGACGGCGACGGGTTCCTCGACCTGTACATCACCAACACCAGGGACGCGAAGAATGCCCTCTTTCGCAACAACGGTGACGGTACCTTTGCGAACGTCGCGGAGGAGGCGGGCGTGACGAGCGAGACGGGCAACACGGCGGTAGTTGCAGGCGACATTGACAACGACGGCTGCACCGACCTTCTGATGTCTGGCGACGGCGGGTTCATCGGCGAAGAGCCCACTAGCTTCAAGGTCTATCGGAACGACTGCGAAGGCGCCTTCACGGACATTACCGATCGCGCAGGCCTCGATGCACTGTCGGACTCGTACTCTTGGACCCTTGCCCTCGCTGACATCGACAACGACAGCGATCTCGATCTCTTCGTCGGTGGACCGCCGGGGCCGGGCTTCGACTTTGGACCTCCAAACAGGCTGTTCCTCAATGGTGGCAACGGCGTGTTCACGGATATTTCGGCCAGCGCCGGGGTCATCGATGATCTTCCGACTTGTGGCGTGGGGTTCAACGACTACGACGAAGACGGATTCATAGACATCTTTCTCGCAACATGCGTGTGGCTTGACGCGAGGTTCCGGCTATTGCGAAACAACGGCGACCTGACGTTCTCCGACGTCTCGGTTGAGTCCGGACTGAGCCTGTCTGTGGAAGGACTGCCGGGACACGCCGAGCATGACTTTCGCATCGGAGTTGCCTTCGCCGATTACGATTCCGACGGCGATCTCGATATCTTGTCCAGGAACTTCGGCGCCAACGGGTGGGTATTCGAAAACGCCGGGGACGGAACCTATGACGCAGTCGGCTATGAAGGGACGTTCGACGAGATCCATTACCCCGCCAGTTGGGCGTTTGGCGTGGCTGATTTCGACAATGACGGAGGCGAGGACATCTTCTACTCCGGTAACTTTCCGGTCGAGAGCTATGACTGGTCTGGGAACGCAGGGTTGTTGCTGTTGAACCAACGCAACGGCAGCTTCCGAAAATTCCCCTCTGGGTTTGGTCTCGAGGACCTGTTCACGACAGGAACCGCGATAGGAGACTATGACAACGACGGATTCGCCGATATCGTGGTCGTCACGAGTAAGTCACGCGGTCACGGTGGCGAGCCCGTGCTCCTGCACAATCAGGGAGGTAGCAATAGCTGGATTTCGGTCCGTCTGATCGGAACGGCAAGCAACCGTGACGGCATCGGGGCGCGAGTGTGGGCGAAAGCCAACGGTACGGTCGTCGTGAAGTCGACCCACGCAGGCTCCGGCTTCCTCTCGAACAACAGCCCGTGGCTTACGTTCGGGCTAGGGAGCCACGAAGGACCGGTCGACATCGAGGTGCGGTGGCCCTCCGGTCCGGTTGAGGTGTTCGAGGGCCAAGCCGTAAGGCAGACTGTCACGCTGACCGAGGGGAGAGGAGTTGCTCACGAGGCGGACTGACACGGGACGCGACAACGTTGCGATAACCATGGGAAGACTCTAGATTTGATGCATTTTGATGCATGTGGATTGTTATTGTAAAGTTCGATAGGTCTTGACTGGGAGTATGAGAGCCGAGCAGGACACGGACGATCGGGGATATTCGCATTGTAGCAGGGGGCGTGACTTACGAGGCAGGAACCAAAATAGAAGGCGAAGTAGCGATAACGATAGAGAACTTCATTTGGGACTTCGTAGAAATGTCTTGGGTACTAAGGCAAAGCGCGGACTCCGGTGTAGTTTTTGATTACGAATAGGGATACTCCTCCTCGTTCACTCTCTGGGGCGGAGAAGGCGCAACAACTATCTACGCTTACGACTATATCCCGCTAGAGGAGTAGCCCAGTTAGCTGGTTGGTACATGAGTAATCCAATAAACATGATTTGCAGGCCACCCAGGCGTTCAACTTGACCGAAACGGCGAAGGTCTTCAAGAGTTATCGATTCGCATCGCAATCACCGTTAACTCTTCTCCGACGGTTCGTCGCCGCGGCTCGTCAAGTTAGCTTGACCGTTTAGCCGAAATTGAATCGAGCACAAAAGTGAAGAAGTACATTCTCTTTGACCATGACGGTGTTCTGGTGGATACCGAGTTCTGGTATTACAAAGCCGGAGAGCGCGCCCTGGCTGACATTGGGTTTACCCTGGATAGAGACCAATACCTCCAAGACATGTCCGAGGGTTTTGCCACCTGGGCCCAAGCAAAAGCGGCAGGCATTGATGAACAGACCATCAGCAGGCAGCGTGAGGTCCGCAATGTCTACTATCAGGAGTATCTGAGAACAGAAGACATCGAGATCGCGCGTGTCCTGGAAACGCTGGACGTACTCGCAGGCGAGTACAGGATGGCTATAATTACTACCTCCAAACCACATGATTTTGCCCTGATACACGAAAAGCGGTCCATCCTGGATTACATGGAATTCTCCTTGACTCGGGAGGACTACGAGCGAGCTAAACCGCATCCCGAGCCCTACTTGACGGGACTCCAACGCTTTGGCGCTGCTGCCGCTGAAACGGTGGTTATTGAAGACTCGTCGAGAGGCTTGAATTCGGCAGTAGCGGCGGGTATTGACTGCATCGTGGTTGCAAACGAGTTCACTGCATCTCACGATCTGTCCAAAGCGACTGCCAGGGTCGCTACGTTCAGGGAACTGCCATCTACTATCAAGGGCTTAGCAAGTTGAGCCGGGCGACGGTGAAAAGCGCTTGGCTCATTCCGGATTCCCGCGTTCGCGGGAATGACGGGATGGGCTTCGGGATTGGCGATTGAGGTTGCGGGAATGACGGGGTGGGCGAGGTTAGGGACACTGACCGTGAAGAAGAAAGGCCCCTCGCCAAGCAGGTAGACTGGCCGTCCGATCAAGTCAATCGGTCACTAAGTGGCCGATCTGACAGCATCGGCGAAGGCGTGAATCTTGGCGTGGTCTTTGACGCCGTCGGTCTCCACGCCGGAGGAGACGTCGACCATCCAGGGGTCTGCCTGTCGAATGGCGGTCGCCACGTTGTCTGGGGAAAGTCCTCCGGCGAGGACTACGTCGTGCTCTTGGGCGACACGGGCGGCGATGCTCCAGTCGAAGGTATGTCCCGTGCCACCGAACGCGCCCTTCTTGTAGGCATCGAGGTGGGCGATGCCGTCACGTGAGACGACTTCGTTCACCTGGGCCAGGACCGACTCAACGGTCTCCTGCTCCGACGCGAGCGGCTTTACCTTGATCTGCTTGAAGACCTTCGCCTCAACCCGGTCCCAGTAGTCCGGCTCTTCTGAACCGCAGAGTTGCGCGTAATCGAGTCCGCACGCCTCGATGATCCGGTTCACCTCTTCGATGTCCTGATCGGCGAACAGGCCCACCAGCCCGGGCCGGTTCTCGCCGAACTCGTCGGCCACATGGGGGATGATGTCCCGCCCCTGTTCGAGCGTCAGCTGTCGTCGCACCCCATGTACGAAGGCAAATCCGAGGAATTCGGCTCCGGCGTCGGCGGCCACGAGGGCCGAGTCGACGTCACGCAGGCCGCAGATCTTGAAGCGCATCATGCGAGCTCTCGGAGCTTCGCGCCGGGGTCGCCGGAAGTGACCAGGGCCTCACCGATGAGGGCAGCGTGAGCGCCCGCTTGTCGGACACGACGGATGTGGTCGGGAGTGTTGATCCCGCTTTCGCTGACGATTGTTACGTCCTGAGGTATGGACGGTGCAAGGCGTTCGGTAGTCTCGATGTCAGTCTTGAAGGTGCGAAGGTCGCGATTGTTGATGCCCACTATCGTCGCGCCTAAGTCCAGCGCGGTGTCGAGCTCTCCCTCATCGTGCACCTCGACGAGACACTGCATGCCGAGGTCGAGGGCAAGCGTCTGCAGGCTGCGAAGGTCGGCGGCATCGAGCATGGCGACGATGAGCAGGATGAGGTCGGCCCCGTATGCCCGCGCCTCGTAGACCTGGTACGGATCGAACATGAACTCCTTGCGGAGGACGGGGACCCCAGCCGGATATGCTATCCGACGAGCGGTCTCAAGGTGCTCGATACTCCCTTGGAAATGGTCGACGTTCGTGAGCACCGATATCGCCGATGCGCCATTGTTTACGTACGCCGCGGCAAGCGCTCCGGCGTCGAAGTTCGGCATGAGGACGCCCTTTGCGGGGGAGGCCTTCTTGATCTCGGCGATGATCGCCACGCGTTCACCGCGCAACGCCGCTCTCGCATCGAGAGGGGATGTCTGGGCCTCGATGCGCTTGTTCAGGTTGGCAAGCGGCATCTCGACCTTCAGTCGCTCGACCTCTCGTCGCTTCACATCGACGATGCGGGTCAGGACGCTGGGAACATCGAGCTTGGAGGTCATGTTACTCGAGCGTCTGGCTCAGGTTGATGAAGCCGTCGAGCTTGGCTTGGGCCATCCCGCTGTCGATCGACTCGGAGGCCACCTTGACGCCCTGCTTCAAGTTCCTGACGCGGTCCACGGCCAGCAGTCCGGCCGCGGCATTCACAACGACGACGTTGCGCGTGGGGCCGGCAGCGCCGTTGAGCACGTCCCGGAGGACCTTGGCGCTCTCGGTCGCGCTGCTGACACGAAGCTCGCCACTATGCACCTTGTCGAACCCCAGGTCGGTGGGGGTTACGGTGTATGCCTCGACCTCGCCATCCTTCAACTCCCAGATGTGGCTCTCGCCGCTCAGGGTCATCTCGTCGAGTCCGTCCGCGCCGTGAACGACGAGCGAGTGCTCCGAGCCGAGCATTCCCAGCACACGGGCCATCTTTTCGCCCAGTTCAGGGTTGGCGACGCCGATAAGCTGAGACCTGGCTCCGGCGGGATTCGTCAGGGGGCCCAACAGGTTGAAGACGGTGCGTATCCCGATTTCACGGCGAGGGCCTGCTGCGAACCGCATGGAGGGATGGAACACCTGGGCAAACATAAACCCGATGCCGACCGTTTCGAGGCATGTCTTGACCCCATCGGGGCTGAGGTCGATCTTTACGCCAAGTGCTTCCAGAACGTCGGCGCTGCCCGTGGAGCCGGACATCGCGCGGTTGCCGTGCTTGGCGACCGGAACGCCCGCGCCCGCGATGACAAATGCCGCCGTCGTGGAGATGTTGAAAGTATTGGAGGCGTCCCCGCCGGTTCCCGCCGTGGCGGCCC
>JAPOPA010000150.1 GCA_026713145.1 Chloroflexota bacterium | reverse complement strand
TAGTCCAACTCGTTGATCGTAAAGGTTTCTCCCGCCGCAAGACCGTTGATGATCTGTCGACTGAGGTCGTCTTCCTCCTGCTCGCGCGTTACCAACGTCACTTCCAGGCGTTCGTCCTCCGACAGAATGCCACCGAGCGACAGGGTGAATCCGAGCGTGAAGAGCAAGGGGAACGCGAACGCGAATACAACCGCGAACCGGTCCCTGAAGAATATCCTCGTGTCTTTGCTGGCAAGAATGAGCGATTGGCGTACGAGTGTCATCTCAGCGCCCGCCTCCCGCCGACCGAAAGAGCAGCCGTGCCGCCAACAGGCATACAACCGCCACGCCACCCATTACGGCAAGCTCCGTTCCTTGCGTGGCCAGCGTCTCAGAGCCGTCCACCGCCGCTCCAATGGCATCGATAGCGTATCGGTTGAGCGTGAATCGGCTCAGCAATTCAAATGCGCTGCCCGGGACCAATTCGAAGAACGTTCCCCCGAACACGGTCATGAACATCGTCAGGGAGACTGCCGCCCATGAAGCCTGGTCGCGAGTACGTGCAACGGCGCTTATGACGAGACCGATTGCGCTTACTGCTGCCGCTAGCAAGAGCGATACGGCTAGAGTAAGGAGGAAGGCATCGACGCCGCCGGGACGCAGCGCGATGAATGCGAGCGTAAGGAGGACAACGGCCTGGAACATCGTCCGCGTGATGCCCGCGAAGAATTTACCGAGGAAGAGCTGATTGGAAGTGAGTTGCGTCGTCAGGAGGCGTTCGAGAGTGCCGTTTCTCCGTTCCTCGACGAGCGCCTGTGCGCTGAGCATCACGGCGAGCAAGAGAATCATGACGAGAATCCCCGGCATCACCCGCTTAACGGCAAAGTCGTCTTCATCACCGCCTATCACCTCCGTCCGTACCGCAATCGGAGGGGCTTCCGCCGCTATCAGCTTGGCATCGTCGATTGCGCTGTCGACTGCAGAACGTGGAACGTCTACGTCCTTCACCGCATCGTTGACGACCGACCTCACGTAAGATTCGCTCGCGATATCTTGGACGACGCTACGAATGATGCCGGCGACGATCTGTCCCTCGTCTCCCCCCGACCCTCGGCGCCGAAACGTGATAGCAGTTGCCCTGCCCGCCTCAAGGTTCTCCGTGAAGTCGTTCGGGATGATGGCCGCGTAGACCACGGAGGAATCGTCCAGCGCTTCGTTGATCTCCCGCTCCGTGTAGAGCTTGACGTCGAGACCGTTGACCTGTTCAAGCCCTTCAAGCAGCGCTTGGGACATCGCTCCGCGGTCGAGGTTTGCGATGTGGGCCGTGGCGTTGAATGTCTCCTCCCCACCGAACGCGCCGTACATGAGCGCAAAGAGCACGATGGGCAGCAAGATCCCAAACGCCAGGCTCGGTCTGTCGGCGATATATCTCTTCAGATCGACGTAGGCTATGTCTAAGGGTCTAAACATTCTGCTGGCGATATGGCTTATTCGACGAACTGGTACTCACATTCACCGAGCACCAAATGAAGGCAAGTACGGCGACACGTAAAACGTACCGGGTGATCTCAAAGATTCGGACTTGGGCCCGGGAAGACCCACCTCGACAGACTTGGCTCGACATCCGTGCATGGGGCAAGTAACAGATCTCGCCTCACGTGACTCCGTCCTCCAGCCGGCTCTCCCTCTCCGCCCGCCACGGTTAGGCAAAGTTCCTCGCCCTCCAAACGAAAGCCCTTGTCGTCGCCGTGCTCAAATCGTTGAAGCGGCGACTCCGAGCACGACCTGACATAGACATTGCCCCCGTCCGCCTCAAGACACCGGTCGTGTTCGACCAGGTACAGCTGCCCTTGCAATGGTCGGTTGAACGAGAATATCTCATCTTCGGCTCCCGGCTTGCACGTATGCGCTTGAAGTGGACTGTTGACATTCAAGTTGGCCCCGAACCCCGCAACGTCGACGCAATAGAACTCCGGCTCGTCGAGTGGATCTTCAAGCATCAATAGGCTCTCGGAGGGCGCTGAAACGGCAACTGATTCGGACGGTGTCGGCGTGGGCTCGGGAGCAGGTGTTGGGACCGTTGTTGGAGTTGGTGTAGATTGCTGTTGAGTCGAAGTAGGCTCAGGGGTGGACGCCGGGGGCGGTTGGGAAACCGTCTCGGTCGAACATGCAAACAGGACTGAGATTCCAGCCAAGAGCAACAGTAGGACGGCTTGGTTTCGTATGAGCCTCATGATGTGCATGAAGGGCTGGCTGTGCCTATATGCGGCAGGTCAGTCCCTCATGCTCCTTCCATTGGGGAACACATCTTCCAGTTTCGTCAAGTCCGGGTTACCGACCTGCCTCTTGAGTCCAAGCGGGGTATCGAAGGAGATAAGCCTACTGCCGTCGTTGACTCCGATGCGGTCGTCTTCACCTCCGCGCCTCGAAGATCCCCCGTCTTGCCGAAGAAGGCAAGGTTGTCGATGAGCGACGACTCGGAATAGAGGCCGATATCCTGGTGACAACTGCCGATTAGTTGCCTGACTCGGTGACTGTCCCTCAGCAACGAGTGGCCGCCTATGGTCACGTCGCCACTATCGGGCCGCTGTACGGTGGAGAGAATTCTGAGGGTAGTCGTCTTGCCCGCAGTGTTAGGACCAAGGAGTCCGAAAATATCCTGCCTGCCGATGGAAACGGAACCACTGTCGACCGCCTGCGCGGAGTCGAAGCCCTCATGAAGATTTGGGGCAACGAGGAAATCCTCATTCATGTCCGATTTCCCCATCCGGCATATTGACACGACCGGGCTCACCGGTCGGCAACATCAACCTCAGGCTGCAACAGGTTTGGAACGGACGGTCAGCTTTGGGCGGCCTTGTTGAGGTCGGCGCCTGCAGTGAATCCGACTCGCTTGTGGGCAGGAACGGTTATCAACTGACCGGCCTGCCCTCCTCGAATGGGCTTGACCTTCCGCGCCTTGACTTCTCGAACGGAGAACGACCCGAAGCCGGTGAGGACTACTTTATTACCATCGGCTAGCGACTCGTGAATCGAACTCAGGACAGCGTTCAACGCCCGCTCGCCCTCTACTTTCGATCCGCCCAGCTTGCCTGCAACTTGTGCCGCGATATCGCTCTTACGAAGGTCTGCCATTGAGTGCCGTCCTCCTTAAATATAGGTCGTCTGAAGTTAGTTCATCCGGCGGGGGTTAGTCTCCACCAGTGCAGCACGGGATACTATTGCGATTGATACGTTCTGTCAACCCCCGCAAGGGCTCAGTCGACGACTGCTTGAAGCGAAAAAGCGAAAACTCATTGACCGTCGTGGCTCTTGTGCTTCGCTGTTT
>JAPOPA010000276.1 GCA_026713145.1 Chloroflexota bacterium | reverse complement strand
GGAAACCGAACGTCTCGAAGAAGTCCCTCTGGTCGTCGCTCAATTCCATTGCAGGTCCGTCTTCAAGGGTTTGTTTTACCTTAGTACCTTGTCAACATGGTTTTGATATTGCGATTCACCCTCACCCTAACCCTCTCCCACGATGGGAGAGGGGATAAATCGGCATCTATCCGGTCTGCTTTGTTCAGGTTGATTGAGTTCTAGGCGGCTCACACGCTCTGTGTCTCGAATCCCCACTTCACCAAGTCAGTCTGTAGCGCCCTCATGCGTGGGTCCTCATGTTCGAGATTCTGCACCACGGGATGGAAGGAGTATGTCATTTCCTCGTAGAAGGAGCGCAGAAGCGCCATCTGCTCCTCGGTCTTGGGTTTCTGGAAGTAGTTGATGGCGTGTTGGTGACGTCCGGCGTGACCGCCGAACGCGCCGTGATAAGTGTTCTCCTTGAATGCGACCACGTCGCCGGGCGCCGTTTCGACGGCGTAGGACGGCACCTCCCTGAGAGGGACGCCCCAGACCTTCGCATCGGGGTCATCGATGCGGGCGCTGATTCGATTGAGCCGCTTGGAAAAGTCGCCCTTGTGGGAACCGGGGATGAAGCGCAGCGCGCCGGTCTCCCTGGTCAGCGGCTCAAGGTAGAAGCCGATCTTGACGTGGGGGAGTATTTCGCCGTCGCTCCCGCCACCGTGCCAAGGGGTGTCTCCGACGTGGAGGTTCCCTTCCGTCACGTCAAGGAATATGTCGGGACCGAGGAGACCCTCGGCGATTCCCAGGATTCGCGGATCGATGATCAAGCTGTGCAGGAATGGCCGTCGCTCGAAGAAGGGCTGGACGGCCTGCCACTGTTTGCCGTCATACGCGGCTCCGCCTCGGACTTCCGCCATGATCTCGTCCGACTCACGGAGCATCGTGGCCACCTCGTCCGCAGACAAGAGCTGTCGGAACACGAGGAAACCGAACGTCTCGAAGAAGTCTTTTTGGTCGTCGGTAAGCTTCATCATGGATCTCCGTGCCATGCTTGAAATAGTGCGCGGGCAAGTCTATGGCAGAGACCAATAGTCGTCAATGAAGGTTTCAGAAAATTGCGGAAGGAATAGCAATGCCGCGTGCCCACGCAGTAAGTGGAGCGAGAGGGGGTACGCCCATGGAGTCCGACGGGGCCCGGGCTGCGAGTGGCACTCATTCTTCCGGGGAAGAAAGGCGCTCGCAGGTGTTCGGCCCGGGCCCTAGTGTACTCGTCGGACGGGCGCCTGTTGTTCGAATCGTACCACAGCGGCGCTTGGTGATGGTAGCATGGAGGAACCCACCCGCATGGAACGATACAGTTCGACGGGGGCGCGAGAATGGCAAATACATTCGGGAAGATGTTCAGCATCACGACGTGGGGCGAGTCCCACGGAGACGCCGTTGGCGTGGTCGTCGACGGCTGCCCGCCGCTGATCGAGATCGACGTTGCGGACATCCAGAAGGAGCTTGCGCGCCGCCGGCCCGGCCAGAGTCGAATAACGACCCAGCGGCGCGAGTCCGACGAGGCGCAGATACTGTCGGGGGTGTTCGAGGGAAAGTCGCTCGGCACACCGATCATGATCGGCGTCTGGAACTCCGACCAGCGCTCCAAGGACTACGAGCACATGCGGACGAAGTACCGCCCATCTCATGCCGACTACACCTACCAGGCCAAGTATGGCATTCGCAACTGGAAGGGTGGAGGCAGGGCCAGCGCGCGGGAGACCATCGGCAGGGTTGCGGCGGGGGCAATCGCCAAGAAGATTCTCGCGCAGGAGTTCGGTGTGGAGATCGTCGGATACGTCAAGCAGGTCTCCGACATGATCGCCGACGTCGACCCGGAATCGGTGTCGATGGGCGACGTAGAGTCCACCATCGTTCGCTGTCCCGACCCTGACATAGCAGAGCGGATGATCGAGCGCATCGACGAAGCGCGGAAGGCGGGAGATACGCTCGGAGGCGTCGTCGAAGCAGTTGCGCGCAACGTACCGCCCGGACTCGGAGAGCCGGTATTCGACAAGCTGGAAGCCGACCTGGGCAAGGGAGTCCTCTCACTGCCCGCGTGCAAGGGCTTCGAGGTAGGGTCGGGATTCGGCGGGATAACGATGACGGGCTCCACACACAACGACCCGTTCTACAATGAGGCCGGGCGAATCAGGACGCGGACGAATTACTCCGGCGGAATTCAGGGCGGCATCTCCAACGGCGAGAGCATCGTGATTCGCGCCGCGTTCAAGCCGGTGGCGACGATCATGACGCCGCAGGAGACTGTGGACGAGGACGGAAACCCGACGGAGCTGTCGGGCAGGGGAAGGCACGACCCGTGCGTTCTGCCGCGCGCTGTGCCAATGGTCGAGGCGATGATGGCCCTCGTGCTCGTCGATCACGCACTCCGGCAGCGCGGTCAGGTCGGCGACATGGGATGACGGTGCGAGAATGGGACGCGAGCCGGTACGACAGCGCCCACTCGTTCGTATGGGAGCGAGGCAGGGGAGTAGTCGAGCTTCTTGATCCTCAGCCGGGTGAACGCATCCTCGATCTTGGGTGCGGCACCGGCCACCTGACAGCGCAGATCGCGGAGTCGGGCGCGGAGGTGGTCGGCATTGACTCGTCCGATGACATGGTCAGGGTCGCTTCGGAGAACTACCCGAGCATCCGATTCGAGGTGGCCGACGCCCGATCGCTGCCCTTTGAAAACGAGTTCGACGCCGTATTCTCCAACGCGGTGCTCCACTGGGTGCGTCCCCCGGAGGCGGTGGTCGATTCCGTCCGGAGAGCGCTGAGACCTGCGGGACGATTCGTGGCGGAGTTCGGTGGTGAGAATAACATCCGGACCATCATGACCGCCGTGGGTGAGGCCCTGGACGCGCTGGAGCAAGACGGAACCGAAGTCTACAGGCCAGACAAATACTTTCCCCCGCTGGACGAGTACGTTTCACTCCTGGCAAGCCGCGACTTCCGAGTCGCGTACTCAGACCACTTCGAGAGGCCGACACCGCTGGACGGCGGCGAAGAAGGAATGAGGAAGTGGCTCCGCATGTTCGGCTGGGACTACCTGTCGACGCTTACGCCTTCCCAGCGCAAACAGGTGGTCGCCCATGTCGAAAAGGCCACCCGGTCGACGCTGTACGCTGAAGGTACTTGGACGGCTGACTACTGGAGAATTCGCTTTGAGGCGTTCAAGCCGGAGTAGTGCCGGTTCCACACGATTTTGATATTACGATTCACCCTCACCCTAGCCCTCTCCCGCGACGGGAGAGGGGATAAATCGGCATCTGCCAGTTCATCATATTCAAGTTGAAATAGTACTAGTACCGGTTCAATCTGAATGTGATGGATAGATATGTTGAAGTTTAGTGCGAGCGTCCTGAGTGGAGAAGCGCCAGTCTATGATGGCGACAGCCTCATTGCGTTCACGTTCCAGCGCCGAGACCTCTCGTT
>JAPOPA010000324.1 GCA_026713145.1 Chloroflexota bacterium | reverse complement strand
GCTTCCAACCGTGCGGATGCGTCGGGGTGTTTTCCGAACGGATGGAATCGTGTCACTCTATTCCACTTATTGCGGTGGGGAATTCGTCACTCACCCACTCATCTTCGACGGAGACGAGCTTGTGATCAACTTCGCCACGTCGGCCGCCGGAAGCGTACGAGTAGAGGTGCAGGATGCACACGGCGTTCCGATCCCAGGACACTCCCTTACCGACTGCGACGAGACATTTGGCGACGAAATCAAAAGAGTTATTACTTGGCGCGGCAACTCGAACATTCGAGTACTGGCGGGGCGGCCAATTCGGTTGAGACTGGCTAGCGCCAACTACGCCGACTTCTATTCTGTCCGATTTCGGCAGGCTGTCTGACGGGTAGGCTTACGGCAGATCGATGGTGGACTCGACCGTGTCCTTGACTTCCTGAGCCACAACTTCGGCGTCGCGGTCGCCGTCGATGATGTGGAACCCCTTTTTGGGAGCCATTGCTATGAACTGCTCGCGTATCTGCTGCTGGTAGCTGATGAAACTCGCGTACATGTCGCCGTCGCGGTGAATGTCCATTCCCGACTCCCAGTAGTCAAGGTAATGGAGGTTCCCCAACACCCGTTCCGCGAGCACTTCCGGCTTGACGTCCAAATAGAGAACCACGTCCGGGACGATGGCGAAGCCGAAGACGCCCTCTATCCACCTTACTTCAACGCCTCGAACAACGTCTCTCGCAATGGGTGTGTAGACATACCTGTCGGCCAGTACGATAAAGTCGGCCGCAAGAGCGGGAACTATTACGTTCTCGATCTGGTCTGCGAGGTCAGTAGCGTAATAGAGGGAGAATGTGAGGGGCCCAAGCGAGTAGCCTTGCATGACGTCCTGCAGTTTCTTGCCCACGAGCCTCGACCTCTTGAGGCCGGTCTGCGCGGAAGCGTACCCACTTCGCTCAAGCCAATCTCGCAGCAGCCGTATCTGTGTTGAGCGCCCGGCGCTGTCCGGTCCTTCAATGACTATCAGCCTTCCCCTCAGTGTCACCAGGTTGATTTCGGGAATGCCTGCCCCGAAATACGCACGCTGTGTCGTTGCCGTAGTGGCCGTCATGGCGATTGCTCCGCAGGCGCTCTCGGCCGGAGATACTGGGTCAGATCAAGCTGCTTGCGGATGAGGTCTCGAAACTCCTGCTGTTGTTCGCCTGCGGGTCTGGTGGCGTCCAGGATGTAAAAGGGAAACTCGTGCGACATTCGTTCATAGGCCTCATGGACCTTCGTCTGGAAGATGCGGTAGCTCTCCGTAGAGTCCGAGGAAAAACCGATATCCATCCCCGCCTCGTAGTAGTTCAAACCACGGCTCCTTCCAACTGCCCTTGAGAGCGAAACGTCAACCGGCACCCTGAACCACAGCGTCAAATCCGGCTGTCGCGCAAAGCGGTACATGTGCCGGATCCAGACGGGGTCGCAGCCGCGCACCGTGTCCCTTGCATAGGCCGTATAGACGTACCGGTCGGAGAGGACGATGTAGCCGGCGTGCAGGAGGGGGACGATCTGGCGTTCGTACCTGTCTGCGAAGTCGGTCCCGTGAATCAGGGCGAAGGTGGTTGGGCTGAGCATCTGCCGCTTTTTGGCGGCCTTCGTGGCGCTCTCGACGAGTGGAGATGAGTTCCACTCCGTGAAGAACACCTTGTATCCTTCCAGCTCCAGCCAACGCTTGACGAGCCCAATCTGCGTGGACTTTCCCGATCCGTCCAAGCCCTCTACCGTGATCAGCTTGCCCGGCATCGTGGCCTTGCTGTCTTCGATCGCCATCGCACCTCACCCCTCTCCCGAAGTGCTTCACGGACATTATCAAAAGGCATTCCACTAGTCGTCAAGGTACGAAAAGGTCGAGAGCGCGCGTGTTCGAGGACTCACAGTCATGTGAACAGCCGGAGAGCCTGCGGGATCCGTAGCAACGCCGAGTAGGCATCGTCCGGTGCGCTGCTCTCTTCGGCTCCAATTTGATCGCCGCATCGGTGAGGTCGGATCCGCTTACCTTGAGGAGACGACCGAAGTTAGGACGTGAACTATCGAAGTAAGGGCGGATTGACGGTGTGGGTCATGCATTCACGACTGTGATTCGGGGCGCAGTATCCACATATTGGTGGGATCGGGTGGTTCCCTAGTTCAGCTTGCCAATGATCTTGACAGGTATCGCAAAACACCCTCACCCTAGCCCTCTCCCACGACGGGAGAGGGGATAAATCTAATGTATTCAAGTCGACTGAGTACTAGCTGGAAAACGTTGACGCTTGCCGACACAGGGAGTAGCTTAGAGGAACGGCAATTGAAGTCGGGCCGAACGAAATGCCCGGCCAAATGCACGTAAAGCGAAATGATCTTACTTCAAGCTTTCACCCAATTGGATACACAAACAAAGCCCGCGACTCAGCGTGTCTTCGGAGGACGTGGACTCCCCGTCAGGGATTGATCGCATAGACATACTGTCTCTGTGAAAGACCCTGGCGAGAGCCCAGGGTCTTTTTGTTTGTCGGCCAAGTTGTAGTCATTAGATCATCTTGGAGGTAGAGAATCATGTATCAGATCAACGAAAGCGCCATATCTTGGCTGCCGCCAGGGCAGATCGAGCCTGCGGCCATGCAACAGATCGTAAATCTGGCCTCGATGCCGTTTATATATAGGCACGTGGCTATCATGCCCGACTGCCATGTCGGGATGGGAGCTACGGTTGGGTCGTGCATACCCACCGACGGGGCAATTATTCCGGCGGCAGTGGGCGTGGACATTGGGTGCGGCATGCTAGCCGTACGGACGCCGCTGGCACGTGGCGACCTCCCCGCCGACCTCAGTAGCATTCGAGAGGGCATCGAGCGGCGCATCCCCCTCAGCGCAGGAAAGTACAACCGGAGTGTGTCGTCGACTGCGAAGACTCGTGTAGCTGCGTTGGAGAATAAGGCAGGGGAGCGACTGGGATTTTACAAGAGACTCTCAGGTAGGGCGGACTGGAGGCTTCAGCTCGGTTCGCTCGGCTCCGGAAACCACTTCATCGAGATCACGTTGGATGAATCTGAAACTGTGTGGGCGTTCCTGCATTCGGGCTCACGAGGCATCGGCAATAAGATCGCCATGCAGCACATCAGGACCGCTCAGAGAGTAATGAAGCGGGAGTCGATCAAACTACCGGACCGTGACCTAGCCTACCTGAACGATGGCACCGAGGAGTTCGACGAGTACATCCGCGACCTCCGGTGGGCGCAGGACTTCGCGTTCTTGAACCGGGAGGAGATGATGGATCGAGTTATGACCGAATTGAGCTACACAGTCTATGGCGAAGGAGGCCATGAGGGTGAGCTTGAACTGGAGCGTATTCAGTGCCATCACAAGTTCACACAGAAGGAACGCCACTACGGCAAGGACGTGTGGGTGTCCAGGAAGGGCGCGATCCAGGCTAAGGAAGGTCAGATGGGCCTTATTCCGGGCTCAATGGGCACGGCAAGCTACGTTGTTCGAGGTCTGGGCAGAGTCGATGCGTTCGAGACGGCTCCTCATGGGGCGGGGCGGCGATTCTCGCGGACCCAGGCCAGGAAACGCTTTACGATGGACGACTTCGACCGAGACATGCGGGGTATAGAGGTCCGGCGTTCGAAGGAGTTCATCGACGAACTGCCGGGCGCCTACAAGGACATCGACACCGTAATGGAGCAGTCGAGGGACCTCGTGGAGATTGTCCACACCTTCCGCCAGATCGTCAACGTCAAGGGTGACTGACCCGCGGTCGAGGGTTCTCTATTCCTGGTCGGTGGACGGACGGATGGGCTTGTTGGACGCAATCGACTCCAATACGGCGATAGCAGCGGCCAGGGAGCGGGCACCGTCGCGGGCATCGACGAGGGGAGGTCGCGCTCCTCGCACGACATCGCAAAAGTGGGCGAGTTGGTTCGTCAGTGAATCGGCCCGTTTGACATCTACGATGGCCTTCTCTATCGGGTATTGCCATCCGCGCCGGTCCGGGTTAGGGTATTTCCAGAGTTCCATTTGCGGGAAGGCCAAGGCTCCTTCAGTCCCCGTGAAGTAGTAGCAGCTTTCGGGGACGTTGAAGTACAGCGGATTCTCGCCGGTCGTGGACTCGTATGACCATGGGGTCGTGGCCGCGTCGCTCCCCAGAATCGTGGCGACGGCTCCGCTTCGCAAGGTGAGTGAGATACTGACGGAGTCCTCGACCTCAAATCCCCGCGCCTTCGAGCGGCCCTGGGCAAAAACCTGGTCGATCTCACCACCCATGAATCGGAGAATGTCGAGTTCGTGAACAAGGTTGATGAGGACCGGGCCGCCATCCGGTCTCACACTCCTCCAACCTATGCCGAAGTACCGGTCAGGTTTCATTAGAGTCCACATCATGGAGACGGCCAGCAGATCTCCGAGTTGTCCCCCGGTGACAATGTTGTGGGCTGCCTTCACAAAGGTATTATGACGACGGTGGTGTCCTACCAGCACCCTGGTGTTTGTAGACTCGGCGAGTTCGGCGATTCGCAGCGCGGCTTCGGTCGTGTCGGCGACTGGCTTTTCGATGAGGGCGTGGACTCCTCGGCTAGCACATGCCTCGAATGCCTCTACGTGTGCGGCGCTCTGGGTGGCGAGGATGGCCCCATCAGGCCTTGTGCTGTCGAGCATCTCACCGATGTCGTGAAAGAACGGTACGCCGTACCGGTCGGCAATGCTCCGCATGTCTGGATTGAGATCGCAGACGCTCACGAGTTCGCATTCGTCAAATGACTGAACGATCTCGACGTGGCGGCTGCCCATCAGTCCAAGGCCAACGACTGCAAGTTTCACGGGGGACATGCGTCTTCGGGACTCCAATGATTCAGCTAGCCAGTAATGATACGGTTGTCTTGTGTGACAGTCGATACGTGGCCTATAATCCGGGCCGCCTCCGCGTTCGTGTAAGAACGCAGGTATGGCAACCAAATACAGGAGAGCAATGTTGTGAGAGCCCCCTATGAAGGATCCCCGATTGCCTATGACGTGACGTGCCGGAAGAACGTCATGACGCCGATGCGGGACGGAGTGCGGCTTGCATCCGACGTCTACTACCCGTCTTGGAACGGGAGTCCGGCAGAGGGTCGATTCCCGGTTATCGTTGAACGGACACCTTATGATAAGTCGGCTCCCCGGCAGGTCACCAACGCGCAGTACTTCGCTCGGCGCGGATACGTGACGGTGATCCAGGACGTTCGCGGGCGGTTTGAATCGGAGGGTGAGTGGTACGCCTTTGCCAAGGAGGCACCAGACGGGTACGACACGGTGCAGTGGCTCGGCGTGCAGGAGTGGAGTAACGGGAAGGTCGGGACGATGGGCGGCTCGTATTCGGGCAGCGACCAGAGCGCCCTGGCGACAATGGCACCGTCGCACCTGTCCACCATGATCGTGGCGGTTGGCGCGGCGAACTACTATCACGGCTCGATGCGTCAGAACGGCGCCCTGGAGCAGCGCTTCCACGTGTACGTCTTCCGGATGGCGATGACGAGCAAGGAGGCCATGGCCGATCCGGGCCTGCAGGCGGAAATCATGAAGGCGTTCCTTGAAGACATGCCCGACATAGTCAGGCAGTTTCCGCTCAAGAAAGGCGCGACAGTGCTCCGCCGACTGCCTTCTTATGAGCAGTGGGCTATCGACATCCTGACGCACGGGGAGTTCGACGACTACTGGAAGCAACGCGGCTATGCGATGGACGAGTATTTCGACGAGCACGCCGACGTACCGACGATGTATCTCGGCGGCTGGTACGACTCGTACGCCCGCAATACACCTATGAGCTACATGAAGCTGTCAGCTATCAAGGAGTCTCAGCAGGTACTTCTGATGGGTCCGTGGACGCACGGGATGTACGATTTAACGTACTCGGGAGATGTAGATTTCGGCCTCGACTCGCACATTAACACCAACGATTTGCGGTTGGCGTGGTTCGACCACTATATGAAAGGGATGCACACCGAGTTTGCGGAGTGGTCACCGGTTCGGATCTTCACGATGGGGACGGGAAGCCAGCGGATGAACAAGCATGACTACGACCGTCGCCTTGACCACGGCGGGTACTGGCGCAGTGAACCGGACTGGCCATTGCCGGGCACGAAGGAGACGCCTTTCTTCCTCCATTCGGACGGTTCGCTGTCCACGGATGAGCCCGCCAGCGATGAGGCGGCATCGACCGGTTACACCTTCGACCCGATGGATCCCGTGCCGACGATGGGCGGAGGCATCTCGGCTGCGGACTCGATTATCAGGGCGGGCGCGTTCGATCAGCGTGGGAGGGAGGACTTCATCGGGTGCGTGAACGAACTGCCGTTGAACACGCGCCACGACATTCTCACTTTCCAGACCCCGGAACTCGAAGAGGACACCGAGGTCACGGGGCACATAGTTATGCACCTCTGGGCGTCGTCATCGGCGGAGGACACCGACTTCACGGCGAAGCTCATCGACGCCTATCCGCCGTCGGACGACTACCCGGATGGCTTCGCGATGAATATCACGGACTCGATCATCCGCGCCCGGTATCGAAACAGTTGGACCGAACCGGAGTTACTGGAACCAGGTACGCCCTACGAACTGGTCTTCCATCTGTATCCGACTTCGAACGTGTTCCGCAAGGGGCACCGAATCCGGCTGGACATCAGCAGCAGCAACTGGCCGCGCTTCGACGTGAATCCGAATACGGGAGGGCCTTTAGGGCTCGAACGACGGTACGAGATTGCACATCAGACGATTTTCCACAGCGTGGAGCATTCGTCGCACATCGTGCTGCCGCTACAAGAGGCGTGAGTGAATCCCTAGGCCAAGTTAGCTAGGAACGACCTCTAGCCAAAAGAGATTCGAATGCCCTGCGTTCAGGCGTTTGGGAACTACCAGCTTGCCTTACGTACGCCGGGGAGCATTCCCTTTAGGGCCATCTCGCGGAAGGTGATGCGGGAGAGGCCGAAGTGTCGCAGGTAGCCACGGGGGCGGCCGGTGACCTCGCAACGGTTGACGACACGGTTCGGGTTCGCGTTGACGGGAAGCTTGGCCAGCTCTTGACGCGCCTCCAGTTGGTCCTCGTAGGAGGCCTTGGGGTCTTTGGCGATCTCCAAGAGCTGCTTGCGCTTTTCAGCGTACTTTTGGACCGTCTTCTTGCGCTTTGCGTTCTTCGCGAATACCGATTGCTTGGCCAAAGGAGCTTCTCCGATTTAAGTCTTTTCTTGTTGCAGCCTACAGTATACCAGATTGAGAGACGCCTTCAGTATAAGAGACTGTAGCGCAAAAGCGCGATCCGTGGATCATCGTGTTGACGGGACATTCCGGGAAGTTCCGTCTGTGCCGAGTGGCTCGATCCTCTTTAGTCGTAGATTCATAATAGAACATAAGGGCTTGTACGTCAAGTATACTGACCGAGCGTCGTCGGCTTACCCACCTATAGGACTGGTACCAACAGTCAGGCCCACAATTGACGAGTCACATTTCATGTCAGCCGTCATGGAGCAGGCTCTACGCAGGAGGGCTGAATATTCTCAGGCTCCGTCCAGGGCGGGTGGGGTACTTCGACCAGGTCAGACTGCAGCTCGACTCTTCGGCAACCTGTCTTATCGCAGCCGCTGGACCGCGCTACTCCGGTTTGCGGGCGTGAATGAAGTACATCGGCGTGAAGATGCCAAGCCTACCCGCCCCTTCCTCCATGACTAATCGCAAACGGCAGTCGAAAACGACAAGGGGCGTCCCCACTACTTAGCAAAAGGAATTCCCCCACCGGACATCAGTGCTTTGAAGATTCCGGTGGGGGAATGGAATGCTAGCCGTCGGCAATTCCGGCGGCCATTTTGACGAGGCGGGCGAACTCAGTCACTTCGGGGTCGTCCCGGATGATGCCGCCGACGCGGTCGGCGTGGTAGCGCACATCGCCAAGCGTCGTGTGCTGTGCCCAGTAGCTCCGGCGGAGTACTTCGGCGTACTGCGCAACTGTAGCCGCAAGCTGGAAGCGAGGCGAGGCGCTCTCGAAGTGCTCGTTGAGGTCATTGATGTTGAAGTTACGGTCAACTTCGAAAATCCGTCGTGAGTCGGGGTCTTCGTAACGCATGTGCACCTTGGCGACGGGGCCGTCGGCCCTCTCGCGCAGGCGAAGCTCGTAGAGGGCCGTTACGCTGTGTCCGGCCCCTACCTCTCCGGCGTCCACGCTGTCGTTGCGGAAGTCACGGTCGGCAACGTCGCGGTTCTCATACCCGATGAGACGGTAGCTGTGGACGACATCCGGGTTGAAGGACACCTGAATCTTGGCGTCCCTAGCGATCACCTGGAGCGTGGATGTGAGATTGTCGACGAAGGACTTCCACGCCTCGGTGAGGTTGTCGATGTAGATGTAGCTACCGTCGCCGTCGTTTGCGAGCTGCTCCATGAGGACATCGTTGTAGTTGCCCATGCCCACGCCTACCGTGGAGAGCGTCACACCCTCATTGACGTACTCCTGGACCTGATTGAGGATGGCGTTTGGGCCTGTTCGTCCGACGTTTGCCACGCCATCGGAGAGGAGGATGATCCTGGTTATGCGCTCGGGATCCAGCCAGCGGTCAGCCATCTGATAGCCGATACGCAGACCTTCCTCTGCGTTGGTGGAGCCGCCGGGATGGAGACCATCGATGACTTCGAGGATGTAGTCATCGTGCTTGGCGGCAGTGGGGTTCAAGATGGCGTGCCCTCTGTCGCCGTAAGTGACAATGCCGATCCGGTCGGTAGGCCGCAACTCACGGACGAGGAGACGCAATGCCCGCTTGACGAGTTCGAGTCGGTTCTCCCGGGACATCGAGCCTGAGGTGTCTATGACGAAGACGAGGGTCGCGTCCTTTCGGTGATGGTTGGGCACGTCACGTCCCTGAATTCCGACTCGGGCAATCCACGTGTCGTTCGTGAATGGCGAGCGAGCGCCATCGACGTGGATTGCGAAAGCGCCACTGCGCGGCTCGGGATACTCCTGATCGAAGTAGTTAACGAACTCCTCGACCCGCACGGAGTCCGGATCGGGCCTGTTGCCGTCCAGCACGAAACGTCTTGCCACCGAGTACGACGCTGTATCGACATCCATCGCGAAGGTTGAGAGATGGTCGGCCCGGGCGTCGATGAAGGGGTTGACGCCGTAGTTTTGGAAGAAGGTGGTGTCGTAGGACGGAGGCGAGGGTGGAACGAAGCCCGTGTCGCCGTAGTCGCGATTGGGTGGCGTGGAGGGTGATGGAGGCAGAGCGCCGCCGGAAGGAGGAGGGGGTGCTCCGGCTGGGGCGGCGCCTGCCATGGATTGTGGGGCCGCCTGTGTAGATTTGGCCTGGCCCGAATTGGCCTCTGAGGACGTCGCGGATGACTCAGGAGCCGTCTCCTGCACGTCTCGTGTGGAGT
>JAPOPA010000274.1 GCA_026713145.1 Chloroflexota bacterium | reverse complement strand
TCACTGCCGTTCTCGACCATCCTGAGGTTGGATACGTATGCATCCGGAGAGACCGGCACGTAGCCGACCTCACGGGTAAGCTCTTCGCCGTGCTCCATGTAGAACTCGACGAAAGTTCTAACCTCCCTGCGCTCGAGGCTCTCTTTGTTGACGTAGATGAACAGTGGGCGCGTTAGCGGCTTGTACTCGCCGGACAGGATTGTGTCCGGCGTCGGGGTCACACAGCCGTCTCCGTTATCCACCGCCACCAGCTTCAGCTTGTCGGCGTTCTCGGCGTAGTAGGCGTAGCCGAAGTAGCCAAGAGCGTTGCGGTCGGCGCCGATGCCCTGCACCAGGACGTTGTCGTCCGCGCTCGCCGTGTAGTCCGCGCGGCTAACCTGTGCCTCGCCGTTGATCTCTTCGGTGAAGAAGTCGAACGTGCCGGAGTCGGTGTCGGGACCGTACAGCCGGAGCGGACGGTCAGGGAAGCCGGAGCGTACCTGGTTCCAGTTGTTGACGGTGGAGCCGGTGTCCCAAATGCTCTTCAACTCGCCCACCGTCAGGCAGTCGAGGAAGTCGTTCTGCGTCGAGACCATGACCGAGAGGCCGTCGGTGCCCACGCGAAGCTCATAGTACTCGACGCCGTTGGCGACGGCCGTTTCGTGCTCCGAGTCCTTGATCCCACGCGAGGCGTTGGAGATGTCGGTCTCGCCAGCCGTGAACCGCTTGAATCCACCGCCGGTACCCGACACGCCGACGTTAACCCGGACGTTCGGGGAGATCTTGTTGAATTCTTCGGCTACGGCCTCGCTGATCGGGAAGACCGTGCTCGAACCGTCGATCTCAACGGTACCGCTCAGGCTTGCGGGAGCCTGGGCAGATGCGGGCGCGGCCGATGTGGGGGTCTGGGCAGATGCGGGCGCGGCCGATGTGGTCTCATCATCATCTCCTGAACACGCAATCAGCAGAACTGAAATCGTCAATAGCACGAGACCAATCACGCTCCCGCGCCCAAACAATCGACCTACGGATGACATTTTCGCACTTTCTCCTTGGAACCCCTTGGTTTTGATTTCTGAAGTTTGTTCCAACGGGAAATTCTATCTTGCCCGGCAGACCCGGCAGGTTAACGGGGAGTTAAGGCAAGATTAACCATTCTTAACGCGTTGCGATGGGCGAGCTGTGCGTGGTGAACTGAAGGTTCTCTTGCAAGCGGCTCGCGGTTTCTCCCCGACGACCTATACGCTAATATGAACGGAGAGGACGAAACGGGAGGCCGTCTTGCTTAAGCTACGAGGGGGGGGAGCCATTCTGGTAGGGACCAAGCGGGTCGGTGGGGTCGTTGCCCACAGGCTGGCGAGGGAGGGCGTGAATCTCGCGATCGTGTACCGCTCGTCGCGGCAGGAGGCCGAGAGGCTGGAAGGCGAAGTCAGCGGACTGACTGAGCGGACGGCCCTCATCGACGGAGATCTGAGCGACGAGGACGACGTGAAGCGCATCGTGCGGACGGCGAGAGACAGTCTCGGAGACCTGTCGTTCGTGGTCAACCTGGCCGCGGGATTCCCTCGCAATCCGTTCGAGACGCTGGACGGCGCGGCGTGGGACGCTTCAATGTCATTCGCGAAGGGGAACTATCTGCTCAATGTACACGCAGCACGGGTGATGATGAGCAACGATGGCCCGACGAGGGGCCACATCGTGCAGTTCAGCGACTGGGCGGCATGGGAGACGCCGTACAAGGACTATCTGCCCTATCTGACGGCAAAGGCTGCCATCGACTTCATGACGAGGAGCTTCGCGGTTGAGCTTGCCGACTCGGGGATACTCGTGAACGCCATCGCGCCGGGTCCGACGATGCGCCCTCCTGAAATCTGTGAATCGTCGTGGCAGCGCGACGTGCTGGACAGGACACCGCTGAAGCGGGAGTCATCGCCGGACGATATGGCTGAGATCATCGTGAGCCTGCTTTCGAGCGAGTCGATCACGGGGCAGGTTATCCGCGTCGATTCCGGACGGCACCTTGCGGGGCCGGGCGTGGAGTGAGGGGAGCCGGACATTTGCCAACGTACAGCGTAACCAAGACCATGGGCTTCTGCTACGGCCATCGACTGATCGGCCACAAGGGGAAGTGCCGCCACCTGCACGGGCACAACGGCCTTGTCGAGATCGACGTTGAGGCCGAGGAATTGGACGAACTGGGCGTCGTGATGGACTTCTCGGACATCCGCGATGCCGTCAAAGGCTGGATAGACGAAAACCTCGACCACAGGATGATCCTCAATCGGTGGGACGAGGCGGTTCCCGCGCTGCAGAAGCTGGGCGAGCCGATGTACCTCATCGATGAGAACCCGACTGCGGAGAATATCTCCAGACTGATTTATGGACAGGCGCGTGATATGGGGATCGAAGTCAAAGAGGTGCGCCTGTGGGAGACGCCTTCGAGCTACGCCGCCTACAGAGAGTGACAATGACGAATTCTTCTGCTGACGACGTACAAACAGAGACCGCGAAGGGGATGAACGGACTGCCCAACGCGGAACGAGTCCGGCGACTCGTGCCGCTCCTCAGGGACGTACTAGTTCTGCTGGGAGAAGACCCGGAGCGTTCGGGACTGCTACGCACGCCTGAGCGTTGGGCGGAGGCCCTGCTGACCTACACGCAGGGGACATCGGCGAGCCCAGAAGACCACCTGAGGGTGATCTTCGAGATGGATGATGACGACTACCCCGTCGGGTCGGACGACATGATAATCGTCGACAATATCCACTTCACGTCGACGTGTGAGCACCACATGGCGCCGTTCCGTGGCACCGCGCACGTGGCGTACATTCCGAACCCTGAGAGCCGAATCGTCACCGGCCTTTCCAAGATATCGAGGGTCGTCACGCTGTTCGCGAGGCGGCTGCAAATCCAGGAACGGATGACGCAGCAGATCGCGCGGGCAATCGACGATCACCTCGAGCCTTTGGGAGTCATCGCCGTGGTGCAGGCTGCTCACTTCTGCATGATCCAGCGTGGCGTCGAACAGCGCGAGAGCACCACCATCACGACCGCTCGGCGGGGAGTCTTCCTAACCAAGCCGGAGCTGGAAACGCGGTTCCTCGAATACCTCCGGATGCAGGACGGCAAGCCGGACATTTTGTGAGGGGCGGGGGGTTGACCGGCGGAGTTTCGGCGGGAATGGCGGAGAGGATGGAGCGTGGGCGCATGATAGGTTCTCCCCTATTGCTCTTCAGTATCTTATGGAATACACTTCGTAGTGGTTGAGATTCGTCAGACTGAAGTGTACGCTCTTTGGTTCAGACGGCTTCGTGACCGACAGGCGCGGGTGCGAATCGACAACCGTATCCGCCGGCTGTCCCTTGGTAATCCAGGTGACGTGAGGCCGGTGGGGGAAGGAGTTTCGGAGCTTCGCATTAACTATGGGCCCGGCTACCGGGTGTACTTCATACAGCGAGGCAGGACTCTGGTTGTCCTTCTGGCGGGAGGCGACAAGGACAGCCAGTTGCAGGACATACGAAAGGCGCTGGAACTGGCCCGGGGACTCTAGGAGGTAACAGCAATGGCAACGACACAGACACGGCCATGGGACCCGGCGGAGCATCTGGAGACCGAGGAGGATATGGCCGCCTATTTGAACGTAGCCCTGGAAGACGGCGACCTGAGCCTGATCATGGCCGCACTGGGAGACATCGCCCGGGCCCGAAGAATGACGAAAGTCGCGCAAGAAACAGGCTTGGGCAGGGAGAGTCTCTACAAGTCGCTGTCTTCCAACGGAAACCCAGAGTTCGCCACCGTGCTCAAGGTGGTGCATTCTTTTGGTCTCCAGCTACGGGTGACCTCTGCGGCTGGAGCAACCGGGGATTGAAAAATGTCTGGGAGCGAGCAGCGAGACGGACGGAAACACGTCGTAGCGGACACCATTCTAACCATACATAACGTACCCTTCACATCCACGTGTGAGCACCACTTCACGTAGATCACGACCGCGCCCGGGGTATCTTTCTCGCCAAGCCGCAGCTCGAAACGCGGTTCCTCGAATGAACGACTTTAGATTCCTCACTTCGAAGACATAGCATACTCCAGATAGCTCCCAGGAAGACCCAATTGCTCCCGTGTTCGTAGCTGTATTGGTCTCTCTGAAGGCTTGTACGATCCCATCGCATCCCGTATAATCGCATGAATAATGTGGGTATAAGTGTGGGATTATATGGGATCATTTGGGACACGAGGGAGACTATGGCGAAGCTCACGGCGACGAAGGTCAAGACGATTCGGAAGAAAGGTCGGTATGGTGACGGTGATGGCCTCTTTCTCAATGTCACGGCATCTGGAACTAAATCCTGGGTTC
>JAPOPA010000234.1 GCA_026713145.1 Chloroflexota bacterium | reverse complement strand
TGTGGGCGCTGCAAAGGGACCCGGAGATGCTTGGGGTGGCTGCCTGTGCCGACGTGCCGGTCGTGCTGATGCACAATCAGGTTGGAACTGCGTACGAAGATGTTGTGCCCGACGTGATCGAAGGGCTGAGGCAAAGATCCGATATGGCGGTGGAAGGCGGGGTGCGACCTGAGAATGTCATCGTCGATCCGGGGATGGGGTTCGGCAAGACGGCTGAGCAGAATCTTGAGATACTCCGGCAGCTTGGCGAGTTCGAGGAATTAGGGCTGCCGCTGCTTGTAGGAATGTCGCGGAAGTCGACCATAGGCTACGTTCTAGGACTGCCGGTGGATGACCGGGTGGAGGGAACGGCGGCGACGGTGGCGCTTTCGATTGCGGGGGGCGCCGATATCGTACGTGTACATGACGTAAGAGAGATGGCGCGGGTCGCGAGGATGACGGACGCTGTGGTTCGTGGGTGGAGTCAGGACGATGCAGACTGAGGTGTACCTGGGCCTCGGCTCGAATCTCGGCGACAAGCGCGGGAATATCGAGCGGGCGATAGAGAGGCTGCGGGAACTTTCGTCCGAGCTTACGGTATCGGGCCTGTACGAGACGGCGCCGGTGGGTGTGACCATACAGCCTTCGTTCGTCAACGCAGTGTGCGGGATGTGGACGGGGTTGAGTGTGTTCGAGCTGCTGAGGGAGATCCATGGGATTCAGTGCGAGGCGGGGGTGCGGGGAGCGGTCTTGAATGGACCTCGGATGCTCGACATCGACATCTTGCTGTTTGGGAACCTTGTGGTCGACCTGCCGCACCTGAAGGTGCCGCATCCTCGGATGACCGAACGGGAGTTCGTCCTGCGTCCGCTGGTGGAGGTAGCACCGGGGGTCGTGCATACGGTGGCGAAAAAGACGGCGGCGGAGCTGCTTGCCGACCTCGTCGATACGACTCTTGATCCGACTGGTCGATCTAATCGCTGAGCCGGACTCCGGCGGCTCGCATCTGTTGGCGGGCGGTCGCTCCGCCTTCGGCGGTCACGGGGCGGGTCGCGTCGTCAATGAGGACGACCTCGAAGCCTTCGTTTCGGCCGTCCAGCGCGGTGGCGAGGACGCAAACGTCCTCGGCGAGGCCGCCTACGAATACGCGGCTCACGTCGTGTTTCCGAAGCTCGGTCGCCAGACCGGTCTGGTCGAAGGCGGAGTTCTGGTCCTGGTCGAGGCGGACTCCCTTTGTGACCACTGTGGCATCGGCTGGCAGATTGAGGTCGGGGTGGAAGCGGGCGCCGTCGCTGTCTTGGATGCAGTGCAAGGGCCAGGGGCCTCCGCTCTCGTCGAAGCTCATGTGGCCCTTGGGGTGGAAGTCGCGGGAGGCATAGATCGGCAAATCGCCAGCTTGAGCCGCCGCGATCCAGTCGTTCAGGACGGGCACCACCTCGTCCCCTCTCTCTATGGGCAGCGCGCCCCCGGGACAGAAGTCGTTCTGGACGTCGACGATGATGAGTGCGTCGCCGGGCTTGAGTTCATCGGGACTGGCAGTCATAACATCCCCCTTCGGTTCTCTCTATTCTAACGAATCGACTCGTGTTTCGAGGGACCGTGCTGCGGTTTCGCGGATGACCTCTTCATGGTAGCCCCTGAGTCTGGAGCTGATCTCTACAGGGTACGGCGGGTCTGCTCCGGGTAGACCGCGTACCGACTGCGGGAGTCGAGCGACCTGCTCGGCGGCGTAGCTCCGAATCTCGGCGAGACCGGCGGGCGAGGAGAGCCTCTCGCCGCCTCGCATGACAGGCTCAAGCAGTGGGCGGCCCGGCAGGTCTTCATCGGCGCGTCCGATGGTGTCTCCGGTATCACGATCGCTTTCAGACCGGCGAATGACCTGTTTCCGACCGGGAAGGACGGGTTTAGATGTCGCCAGCTTGACTCTTCCCTCACCCGCGTATGACGTTAGCTTGTAGACGATATCGAGGTACGGAACGTCGGCCGATACGCCCATGGCCGTGCCGACGCCGAAGCCGTCAATGGGGGCACCCGAAGAGATTAACCGTTCGATCTTGTTCTCGTCGAGGCTGCTACTCGCGATGATCTGGACGCGGTTGAGCCCAGCGTCGTCAAGCGCGGCGCGAACACGCACCGAGAGATCGAGGAGGTCGCCGGAGTCGAGGCGTACTGCCCTCACCTTAAATTCTTCGCCCAACTTATTCGCCAGGTCGATGACCTTCTCCACCCCCGCGAGCGTGTCGTAGGTGTCGATTAGCAGAACGGTGTCGGGATAGAGCATGGCGAAGGCCCTGAATGCGGCGGCCTCGTTGCCGTGCGCCTGAATGTAGCTGTGGGCCATTGTTCCGGCGACGGGGATGCCGAAACGCTTTCCGGCGAGGACGTTGGATGTTGCGTCGACGCCCGCGATCCGGAAGGCACGGGCGGCGTTGACGGCTGCGTCGGTGCCGTGCATGCGGCGCGCGCCGAAGTCTATGACCGAGCGGCCCTTCGCCGCAGTGACCACGCGGTGGGCCTTGGATGCCAGCATGGTCTGGAGCTGGACCTGGTTCATCACGTAGGTCTCAATAAGTTGAGCCTCTGGCATAGGGGCTTCGACCTCCAGTATCGGCTCGTTGGCGAATACCGGGGTGCCCTCACGCATGGCGTAAACGTCTCCGGTGAACCGGAAGTCGGCGAGCCAGGAAAGGAAACGGTCGGAGAACATTCCGATAGAGTCGAGGTATGCCAGATCGGACTCAGTGAACCGGAGGGTCTCGAGGTAACCAAGGACGGTGTCGAGTCCGCAGGCAATCAGGAAGTTGCGGTTGGGCGGCAGACGGCGCACGAAGAGGCTGAAGACGGCGCGCTCAGTCATGCCCTCCTCGAAATAGGCCTGGAGCATGGTGAGCTGGTAGAGGTCGGTGAAAAGCGCGAGGCCGCCGCCCGTGGAATCGACGGGCTGTTGAGGCTCGGTTAGGTCGTCATCCGCGCTCATAGGTCGGTTGCCGTGTTGCTCGGGCGGGCTAGCTCAGTCCCGCAATTCGGGCGGGAGCATGTTGGGGATGGTGTCCTCGATGGGGTAGGTCTCGTCGCAGGCGTCGCAGCGGAGGCTTCCGGACACGATTTCGCCGTCCTGTTCGTGGTCTACGCTGAGGGTTAGCTCGCCTTTGCAGAGGGGGCAGACGAGGATATCCAGGAGGCTGGGCTTCACGGTTCGCAGGACTCCTATTCAGTGCGGAGCTCGATCTCGAAGAGCACCTTGAGCAGGTCGGACAGGAAGAAGATCAGGACTCCGAGGATAACGAGTGTATTGTACCCCGACACGGCGGCGATGATTTTCCCCCAGATGGTAGTCGGGGGCGCAGGTCTTGGTTCGAGGGCGTCGAGGACTCTTACGTGTCGTCTGCGGTCGCGGACGAGGGCGAACATCCAGACGGAGAGAACGACCTTGACGCCGAGGGTCGCGGCGTATGGCGGCTCGACCTCGGTGAGGCGGTCGAAGGCGAGTATGGCGCCGGTGGCGACGAGGACGATAATGCTGGTGACGACGACGGTGCGGAACTCGACGCCGAGGGCGGCCGACAGGGCGCGGGGAACGTCGGGGACGCGCTTCAGGGTGGGGATGAGGACGATGAGGTAGAAGAGGCTCCCGCCAACCCACGCGGCCGCGGCCAGCGCATGGAGCCATCGCACGATGGTGAGGAATACGTCGGAGATGTCCAGTGCGGTGCGCCCTTTCTTCCACCCCCTCTCTGTGTCTCTCCTTCGGTGGGGGAGAGATTATTCCTACAATGCGGGCAGGATCTCCTCGATGAGCTCGTTGAGCTTTTCCTCGTTGAGGGGGCCGGCCCACTTGCGGACGATTGTATGGTCTGCGTCGAGGAAGATGGTGGTTGGAAAGGTGATGACCTCGTACTCCCGGATTACGGTGCCGGATGTGTCGGCGCCGACAGCGTAGGTGAGACCAAATTCATCAGTGAACTTCTGCCCCTCGTCGGCTGAGTCGAGGCCGAGTTGCTGGATCGCGACGAAGGCGACCTCGTCCTTGTGCGTCTGGAATGCGGCCTCGAAGTGGGGCATCTCAAGACGGCACGGGGGGCACGAGGGGTACCAGAAATTGAGGACGATGGGTTGGCCCTCGAAGGTGTCCAGGCTGATGGGCTGGCCCTTGTCGAAGTTCTCGTTGCCGAACGCCTCGAAGCTGAAGGACGCGGCCACGTCCCTGCTTCCTTCGTCGGATGAGTCGCCGTCACTCCCGCAGGCAGCGGCGATTAGTATGAACATGGATGCGGCGATGAGCGAATAGAGTATCTTCACGGTCGTTCCCTCCCACGTGCTTCTATAGTATTGGATGCAGGGTGGGTAGGGGAAGATGCGGGGGAGGGAGGATTGAACGTCGCAGGTAGTCACCAGCCGAAGTGTAGCATAATCACCTCACCCTTCCATGGGAGGGAGGCTATCCAACGCTGAATCTCCTTGACTTGGCCTAAGGAGATACTGTACTCCGAATGGAATCTCCGCACCTGAAGGTTCATGGTGTCTCTCGTGACTTCGATGAACGTGTTCCCCTCCGAACCGGTGAGCCACTCAGCTACCTCCGCGTGGACATTGAGATACCAGAGAAAGTCGTAGGTCGCCCCGTGCGGCTGATCCAAGTAGCTTATGCTCACCACGCCGACGTCTAATCCCATAAGTCACCTCCTGAGAATTTGGGACCAAGCATTCTAGCGGACCTTGTCAAGTCCGTGAGGACCTTAGGCCTCGTCGAGGAGGAGGTAGGAGACGGGGTGGTTGAGGGCGCGGGCTAGGGCGTCGAGGGTGCGGAATCGAGGGGAGTAGGAGCCGCTTTCGATGCGGACGAGGGTTACGCGACCGATTCCGGCGGCATCGGCCAGTTGCTGCTGGGTCATGCCAGCCTGTTTGCGGAGATCGCGGACGCGGCTCCCCAAGCGGGTTCTGCCACGTGAGGCGGCGGCTTCCGAACGCTCTTGATATGAGGGGTCGCAGTAGTGACGGGCGAAGTCCCAGGGTATGTCAACCGGCTCGTCGTCGGTGTTGCGAAGGATGAGGACATGCTGACTTGGAAGTTCGACGCCTGCTAGTCGTTCCCGGTCGATTCCCCGGATGTCGTCGAAAGGGATGACCCCGGATCGCCCGTCGGCAAAGGTGATCTCGATACCGTGAGGAAGGACACGCGCGGCGTTGAGGAGGCGGTCGGCGTTCTTCACCGTCACTTCAAGCCTCGTCGTCACTCTAGCCCTCCGTGTATCCGATCCCAGACACGAAAGATTTCCACAGCGTGTTTTCGATAGGCTTCAAGGACGGCCCTCCGCATGCCACCCGGAGGATCGTCCATAAACTCTCCGCCATATAGCTCGATTCGGCAGAGACTCTCGCCACCTACATACACATGCACATGAGGTGGTTCATATGGCAGTTCATTGGTATGCACCATGAATCGGAACCGCCCCTCAATGGCTACAGTCGGCATCTATGCCTTACTTCAACAAAAGTATCACTTATGATACATCTAGTCAAGGCTAAGCCGACTGCGCAGCTCGTCCACAAGTCCGTCGATGGGGACGCGGACTTGGGACATGGTGTCGCGGTCGCGGATGGTGACGGCGTGGTCGTCGAGGGAGTCGAAATCGACTGTGACGCAGAGGGGTGTGCCGATCTCATCCTGGCGGCGGTAGCGGCGTCCGATGCTCTGGGCGTCGTCGTATTGGGTGAGGCCGTCGACTACGCCAGACTCTCGGATGAGGTCGTGGACGCTGTGGGCCGTCGGGACGAGGCGCTCGTTGCGGCTGAGGGGTAGGACGGCGACCTTGACGGGCGCAATCGAAGGATGGAGCTTGAGGAGGACGCGCGTCTCCGTCTTGCCCTTGGCGCTGACGGTCTCCTCCTCGGTGTAGGCGTCGGCGAGGAAGGTCATGACGGCGCGGTCGACGCCGGCGGACGGCTCGATGACGTAGGGAGTGTAACGCTCCTTGGCCTGCTCGTCGAAGTAGGTGAGGGACTCGCCGCTGGCGTCGGAGTGGGCCTTGAGGTCGAAGTCGGTGCGGTTGGCTATCCCCTGGATCTCGCCCCAGCCCCAGGGGTAGAGGTACTCGATGTCGTAGGTGGCCTTGGCATAGTGGGCGAGTTCGTCCGACTCGTGTGGGCGGAGTCGCAGGCGTTCGGGGTCGACGCCGAGGCCGGTGTACCACCCCATGCAGTCATCAATCCACTTCTGGTGCCACTCCTCGTCCTCGCCCGGCTTTACAAAGAACTCGATCTCCATGATCTCGAACTCGCGGGTGCGGAAGATGAAGTTGCCGGTGGTGATCTCGTTGCGGAAGGTCTTGCCGATCTGGGCGATGCCGAACGGGAGCTTGCGCCGGGTGGTGTTGAGGACGTTGTCGAAGTTCACAAAGATGCCCTGTGCGGTCTCGGGCCGCAGGTGGACACGGTTGTCTTCGGTCTGGACGGGGCCCATGTGAGTCTCGAACATGAGGTTGAACTGGCGGGCCTCGGTGAATGTGCCGGTCTCGCCGCAGTTGGGGCAGGCGTCGCCCTCGAG
>JAPOPA010000142.1 GCA_026713145.1 Chloroflexota bacterium | reverse complement strand
TGCCCGCGCGGGCCCCGCGGGGAGACAGGCCGCTGCCGCCCGCGGCGCGGGCCATGTCCGCGTACTCGCCCTCTGGGTCGATCACGTAGGCGGTGACGCCTCGCGTCAGGCCCCTGAGCACTCCCAGCTTGGTCGAGAACGATTTGCCCGAGCCGGAGCGGGCCAATACCGCCGTGTTCGCGTTGAGGTGCGACCCGTCCCAGGGATCGTAGACCACCGGGGAACAGGCGCGCATGTCGATGCCGTAGAGGGTGCCGCTCCGGGTGTCGAGGTCGGGCGGAGAAAAGGGAAAGAGCCGCGCAAGGCTGGAAGTGTCCAGCGTCCTCCACACCGCCACGGCGTTCAGTCCGAGTGGTAGCCCGGACAAGAAACCATCGCGCTGGCGGAAGGCGAGGTTGTCCAGCTTCCCGAGGGTGGCTGCGAAGTGACCCTTCGCCCGCTGGGTTATTTCTTTCAAGGAGTCCTCGTCTTGCGCGTGGAGGGTGACCGACAGGGATGAGTGAAACAGCCGTTCCCGTCCGCGCTGCACCTCGTCGCGCAGGCGCGTCACGTCCTCCAACGCGATCTCGGCCTCCGGGGACATCGTCCGCCCACGCTTGAGTGACAGGGACTGGGCCGACTCGAACTTGACCTTCTGCCACTCAAGGGTGCGGGCCGCCTGCTCGGGGGGTATCGGCCCCAGGTGGATGGACAGGTCCATCGGCGCTCCCGCCGCCATCAGCCCCTGCAGGAAGCCGGGAGCAAGCGACCGGGGCCACTTGCCGAGGTGCAGCGAGCGGACGAGAGTATCGCCGATATTCATATCACGACGGTTGACCTCGACCTCGATCTCTTCGTTCCCGTCGAACTCGGCTGGCGAGCCGCCCAGGGCCGTCGATACGAAGAACATTCGTAGCTGGCGGCCGCTCAGGGCGTGGACGGACAGTCCCGCTCGCGCAAGCAACCCGCGCAGTTCGTCGACGTGCCCGGACTCGCAGACGGCGTAGAAGCGCCGGTCGAGGATGCCGTCGCGGGGCTCAAGGTCTCCGAGCAGACGCTGGAGCGACTCAGAGGCCGCTCTCGTCTGCGGGGGCAGTTCGGACGGCTGGGTCTCCTTGAGCCTGTCTCTCAGTGCGCCGAGGCGCGGCGGGTGCTGTCTGATCAGGAGCTGGAAGGGGAAGTCGTAGGCGTTGAGCGCCCCCGCGAAAGCTCCGAGCTTCGGCTCGTCGATCTCGATACCCATCACCTCGCACGCCGCCACCTTCACCCCGTCGAGCCGCACGATGGCGTCGTCCTCCATGTGCGAAACCATGAAGAAGGGCGGCAACTCCGGAGGCGGCTTCGCCTCGGCGACCGGCTGTGAGGTAGACAATTCATTCTTCATGAACCGGCCAATGCCGAGCCGGAACGCGAGACCTCGCAGTCTGTTAAGAACAGACGCCAGTCGTTCCTTCGATGTGGATGTCGGTTTCAAGTCTCTGTACTCCTCGGCTCTACGGGATGGGCACGATTCCGCCGCGCAGCGCGAGGGCCACGCCCTTGGCTGACAGCACGAGCACCAGCCCGACGACCGCTCCGATCACGGCGCGTTTCGCAGTGGCCGATCCGCGCTCGTCGCTCCCGTCCGCCATCAGCATGAACCCCGCCCACACGATGGCGAAGAACGACAGGCCGGACGCGGCGTAGGCCATCCCCGACAGCGCCTCGTCGAAGGCGCGAAGCATCTCAAGCTCAGTAGGCGAAGCCCCCAGTGAGACAAGCGCTGCGAGGACGTAGGCCGCCAGTGTCGTTAAACGCCTTACCACGGCCTCCCCCATCCCCAGAGATCGAACAAAATATTCGCCTCCTCGTCGGTAAGGGGGCTCTGATCGGCTCTCTCCGGCTCCGGTTCGGGCTGCGGAGGAGTGAAGACCGCGTAGGGATCGTCGGACCCGACGCTCGCGTGCAGCGACAGCCTCTCCTGCCTGACCAGGGTCATCGGCTCGCGCTCGGCGACCTCCGCCTCGACCCGCTCCGGGTGCAAAATGGTCAAGGTCACTTCGCGGTATACCGTCCTGCTCGGTATCGAAAGCGTGGCCGATACGACGTGCTGGGTTCGCGTCCCGTCGTCGTGCGTCACCGTCACCGTCTCGCTCAGGGTCTCGGTCGTCCCAGGCCTCAGCAGTGTCACTGTCTCGGTGCGGTTCTCGGCCCTCTGCGGGCTGTGCGTGAGCGTCACGAGCGGGGGAATCGGGACGCTGAGGGCGGCCTCCATATCAACGCCGATGGTCACTGGGTGAATTGCCTCGCCGGTTGCGACCGGAAGGGAAAAGGTCGTTTCGCCGTCAGGCACGAACGGGACGCTCGCGTGCGACGCGCCGGACATGACGGCTACCGTCCCGGCTACAGCAGTAACCTCGGCCTCCATCACCGCCGTTTCGGTGACGTTCTCGTGTCCCGCCACCGTCTGGAGCTCGACGAGTTCCTCGACGGCGACCGCGCACTCGGACTCGACCGCTCCCTCGATGGCTCCGAGCGTCCAATCCAGGGAAGTGACACGTAGATCGCATATCTCACCGCCGATCTCAGGCAGCGGAAAGGGGAGCTGCGCCCCCTCGATGGCGAACGCGCCCGCCTGTCCGATTCCGTCCTCCCAAGAGAAGGTGAGGGACGGGCGCTCGCCCGACAGGGGCAGAGAGTAGGAGATGGCCTCGCCCTCTGCGACGTTGGCGATGCCGAAGAAGCGCAAGGCGCTGCCTCCCCTCCCACCGTAGGCTCGCACCCGCAGCTTCAGGTCGGTGGCCGCCCTGAGCGCGACGTCGGCTCGGTCATTCGATACGTGTAGGCCCTCGAAGTAGAGCCGACGTCCCGGCACGGGCTCGGCGGGTTCGTAGTCGATGTCGTCGAGCCAGTGCCCGTCCGCTTGCACCGTCTGCGGAGTCGCGATGGCGGCAATGGTGAGGGCGAGGAACGCCAGCACGACCCCCACGAGCTTTCGTTCCGGTCGCCGCTCCCTTGATCCGCGGCCCTTCCTTCGTCTCTTGCGGCGGCCCGATCTCTTGTATGGCGTGGCGGGTGCTGGAGCGCTCTGCTCTCGGGTCTTGGCGGGGAGAGCGGGGAGCTTCCGCTCGTCTTCCTTCTCCGTCTGCACGTCGGGGATATTTTGCGTACGCCGGAAGACCGGGGAAGACAGACTGCCGACCACCTCATTGACTCTGGACCGCACCCCGCGAGAGACGTGATCGCGGGACTTTGCCCACCGCGCCCTGAGGGTTTTTCCCCCGTCGCCCAGACGCGCCACCAATGCGCCTTTCGTCGGTACGGGCCTTCGGCCCTTGCCGAACCACATGTGAAGTCGGAAGGGCCGCCGTCCCCGGTTGCGACGCATCCCGGCCTGCCCGCGCCTCGCCATCAACCGCATCCTGCGAGAGCCACTCCCGGCTCTCCGGGCCACCATCGTCAGGGGGTTGGGAGCGCTCTCGGGAACAGGCGGCGGTTCGCTGCGCGTCAACCCGGAAACGGGACCGGCATAGAGCCTTCCCCCCAGCCGGTACCTGAGAAGGTCTGCGGCAACGAGCGGCAGGCTCCTGCCTCCAACCTTGCCCACGATCCCGGCGATTCCCACGACTCCGAAGACGACGGACAGCCCGATCCGTGCGCCCGTAGGTCCTACGGGCGCGTAGCTGTACGCGCCGTAGGACAACGCGCAGACCGCCGTGATCGCCACGATCTGCGGAAACGAGAACCACAGAAGAATTCTGTCCTCGGCCTGCACATGAGTCGGCACCTCGTGTTCTCTCATTCTATTTTCTCCTTTCAGTCCGCCTAGCTGGTACCTTCACCTTCGCCGGCATCACCGCTCTCACCACCGGAATCTTCCTGCGTGGGCTGCGGCAGCTCGACCTCGACCGCCGGATCGACCACGGCGTTCATCACCAGCTCGATGACGCCGTAGGCCAGCATCGCAAGCACCACGCCCGCGATCGCTGTCATCATGGCGCTCTTGCCCCGCTCCATCTGGTGCGGAGCTCCGCTCGCCGTCAGATAGAGGTAGGCCCCGTATACGAAAAACCCGACGCCCACTGCCCCGACCGCCCCTAGGAGCATGCCTACCAGGTTCGAAATAGTCTGCGTAATCTGTTCCATTTCGTTTTTCTTCTCCTCTCGATACCGGACGATGTTCTCGCCTGGACTTTCGGTCTCGTGCTGTTGGTCCCCTTGCGCTACTCGCCGCCGCTCCTCGGCGCTCCTGTACCGCCTCCTCCGGCTGACGGGGTAGCCATCGAGGCCGCCGAGTTGACCGTGCCCGCAACCGCCGAGACGCCCGCGCTCGCAGCCACCGCTCCAACCGCCATCCCACCCGGTCCCGCTGCCGCTCCTCCGGCGATCAGTCCGACCGACTTCATCGACCGCATCATCGATCCAGGCAGCGACATCCCGAAGTACAGCGTGCTCAGCCACGCGTCGAAGGTGCCCGCCTGTCCGAGCATCGAAGGCACCCGTGTCGCCAGGTAGACGAACGCCAGCGACATCAGGAGCTTCCAGATCAGGTCCTGCACCGGCTCGAAGGCCGCAATCTCGGCGAACTGCTCGAGGAACCCGAATCCCAGCGCAAGCGCGATGAGCTGCACGGCCTGCTGGAATACCGTCGTCATGAACATCCGCAGCCACTGCCGGCCCCAGCCCGCCGTGTGGGGCAGGATCCAGAGCCCCAACGCAATCGGCGCGAGGGCCAGTAGCAGGTCGATCAGCGCGAGGCGCACGATCATCTGCACCAGGACGTAGAGCACGAAGAACCCGTAGACCAGGTAGAGCAGGGCCATGAGCTGCGCCATTCCGACGCTCCCAGACTCGACGGCGGTGAGCAGCGTCTTCAGCGGAGCCCTGAGCAGGTCGCCGGGGTTTACGTCGAGCGACTCCGCCACGAATCCCGACACCCCCGCCGCGACCTCGATCACCAGGGAGCACCACCATAGGGACGTGGCTGCCGCCACCAGCCCCAGCACGAGCCGGGGAAACATCTCACGCCATCCGGCGCTGCGGCCTCCCACGTGCTCGCTCATGATGAGACTCAGCCCCATCCAGCCGACGATCACGACCAGCGCTCCGGACGTGACGGCCCACACGACCGTCCACGCCTGACGCACCAGTTCGTTGGCGTAGGTCAGATCCGCGGGAGTCCCGGTGAGGATGTCGCTCATGGCCTAGCCTCCCCGGCACTCGTCGGCGTTCGCGCCGCTCGCCTTCTCCACGACGCCGCACAGCGTCCCGTGCACTCCCTCGATCACCCAGCGGGCGAAGGCCCGCGCCCAGCGCGAGGGGTCGAAGGCTCCGATCACCCGGTCCCACAGGCCGGTCGGCTCGTGGGCCGGGATCACGACGTGGAAGCGGTCAGGCTCGCCGGGGGTCGTCTCCGCCGCCATCATGAAGAGCACGTAGACGCGCTCGGGGTCGAGCTCAGGCTGGTCGTCGTGGCCGGGGTACTCCCACGACCGCTCCCAGCCGTGGCTCAGCCTCTTCTCGCCTCCGTGCACCTGCGTGACGCCGGTGAGCCACTCGCCGGTGTCGGGGTCGCGAACGGCGTAGGCGAGGAATGCCAGAGGCCGGTCGAACACCGGGCGGGCGACGAATCCACCCTCCTTGTTGCGCTCGACGAACCTCGCGCTCTCGTTGACCAGCGAGACGCCGGACCCCTGAGCCACGAGCGTTCCAACGGACGCGACGAACAGGAGCGTCGACAGAAGCAGCGACACGAGAAGAGGTGCAAGCCGCCTCGTGCGTCCGGTGTTTGTTCTCGATTGCAGCGCCATGTAGCGGCCTCCCTGAGTTCCGCGCCGTCTCCATCTGCCGACGCTCCGGCAAACGAGTGTGAACGATGAAATCTCCCGCCGTAATGCCCTGTGAGGCGTACACGCGTGTACGCCCTACGAGGCATTCACAGGACGGGGTCTCCTGTGGTGTCATTACCGTGTACAGAGAATCGAGCTTTTTGTTAGAAGGCGTGTTGGGACGGGAACGGCGTGGTACAGGCGCGCAAGCGCCCTCCCTACAGGAAAAAGTGAACAGCCGGACTTGAGTCCCCGTTCCGGACGGGGGGTACATCGGGCGTAGCTGGAAAGTACATCTTGTACCCCTGCCCACGATGAGGGCGGGTACATTGGGCATAGCTGGAAAGTGCATCTTGTACCCCTGAAAGAACGGGGCCTGGGCGCGAGAGCCGTAGCTGGAGGCTTCTCCCCGGTGGGACAAAAGAGCCGGAAACTCGGAGGAAAATCGTGCAAAACAGCAGATACGTGGCAGACGTTCACCATCTGCGGCTCATGTCGCTACTCAATGAGTTAGTGAGGGAGAAGGGGAACAAGGGCGCGGCAAGAGTGTTGGGGATAGACCGAAGGACCGTGGCTGCGAGCGTGAGGTCGGGAGTCCTGTCGGGCAGGGCGCGCGAGGCGTTGGAGCGAGTCCTGGTGGAAGGGAACGGAACGTCAGAGTCACGTGCGCGGCGGGACCATGAGGAGTTGCGCCGACGGCTGGAGGCGTTCGAGGAGGAGATGAGAGGAACTGTCGAAGCGGTGCGGGGTGATGTCCAGACGCTGGGCAAGGAGCACGCTCGGACGACACGGCTGGTCGAGCGTCTGATCAGGCACGTGGGAGTTGCTAGAGATGGCGGGAGCGATGCGTTGACCCCCGGGGGACGCGTGCGACGTGGCACGGTGATCGAGTCAAGGCGAGAGCATCCCGAACTGGTGACCCGTGAGCCTGCCCAGGACGACGAGGAGGTCTACGGCGATGCGTGGCCCCTGGTGAACGAGTGGCGGACGTTGGAGGTGCGGCGCGAGGTCGGCACGAAGCTCGACCGCGCAAGGACGAGGGAACGGATCATGAAGCTCGAGATTGAGATGATCGACGAGCAAGACCTGACGCTGCCGCCCGCAAGCTCACCAATGCACCCGTCCGAGCGGGAGAGTCATCTTGGCTGGAGGCGAAGGGCACTCGACGACCTGAGTCGCGAGCGAACGTGGCTGGAGATGCTGGGCCGGGTGCAGAGGGTGCTGACCCTCGGACTGTGGCGGGAATAGCGGCAGCCTCTCAGTTGCGTATCTGCGAATAGTCCAAAGTAGGACTGTCTGGGCATCAGCCCCTAGCTTAGTCCGATTCGTAGCCAAAAACGGTTGCGCTTAGGTTGTCTGGCCGTTCTCCTGCATCCTTTCCAGCACAGCCTCCAAGTGGGGCTTGAACGTGCCCGGGAACCTGGTGACGTGTTCCATCATCCAGCTTCTGATCTGGTCCAACTCCTCATCCGAGTTGTCGATATGCCCTGGTCGAGACACCACCACCCTGCTCATTCTTGCATCGTCCAGACGTTCCCATTTCATCGAACCGAGTTCATCTTCGATCTGCGAATTCGACTCCATGAGCAGATCGAACGCAGCTTCGTTCCATTCTTTGTCCGGACTCTTGATCGCCAGTTCGACGCGGGCCTCCCCCTCCCGCGTAAAGCGCATGGTGCGTCCGAACCTGGCGGAGCCCAAACCGCCTCCAACTTCAAAGAGTGAGAACTTGTTCTGTGTCCCAATATTCCACCCGTGCGTCCGGCGCAGTTCCTCCAAGATGGGTCTCCAGAATCGAATGTATTTCTCCTGCGTTGGAGTCACCTCTGCTTCGCTCTCCTTGACGTCTTTCGACCACGTGTTGGGAGCGGCCGCGAGCCGGAACAGCGGGGCAGGAAGCGAATCGCCGATTCTCACCGCTTGGACTTCGACGCCGAAGAAATTCAGCGAGTCTCTGGTTCCCTCGTTGAGCCAGTCCAGCGCCGCCCTGTGCTCGTCACGGAACTGGGTGGCTATCCATATAACAATCCCGGCGTTCCTGCCCGCCGAATACGTCAGTAGCTGGCCGAGATGGGTGTGGTCAGTGCCGGCGATCTGGTTCTCGATAGCCACCACTGCTTCGCTCTTGTTGTCTCTGGCAAGAATGTCGAGCGAGAAGTTCCCGACAGGTACTTCCGTCCCCTCCAACTCCAGTTCCATCCCAAGCTCTTCCCCAAGCAATCCGAGATTGTCTGCCAGCCAGGGGGTGAAGTCGTTGGCCTCGTGGGGCCAGACATTGGTGATGGCGACCTTCTCGAGTTTACCGATACTCTTGTGAGTCATTGGAAACATCCTCCCTCGGAATGCGCGAATGGTAGCAAGTGAGCAGATGTGAAGGAAGGTGGAGCGCCGAATGATTGCCCTCGTCAAACGGGTCACCGGTACTTGGTTTGGCCTCCTACTGAATTTTTGTGGAAGATTTGTTAATCCAAAGTGAACACTTTTGGCGGTGGGACGCTTAAGGCATTCCATTCGGGTTCGTGGTCCGGCAATACTGGTTGCACTGTCAGGCTTTTCCAGTGTTTCCCGCCCTAGAAACCTGGGGGTTCCGTCTCTGAACCCGGGATTTTTCGTGAAGGGTCGAGCTTTGCTCCTTGAACGATCTCCCAAGTCGGACGACCCGAAGGGTTGAGCCTTGCTCCCCCGAAGGCGGTCCTCGAGAGACGAAACGCTTCCCGCAGCGTGAGGCGGTGGTAAAGGGTCGAGCCATGCTCCCCCGAACGCCGCTTCGAAGGTCGGGGCTGGTTCTGGTCGGAGTGCGTTCCGCACTGCGTCCACCGATGAAAGTCCGGTCGTCGGAGCGCACGCCGCTTTGACGATTGGGCCATTTGGTCGGAGTGCGTCTGCCGCTCCGTCTGGTTCCTCATGCCTGCTGAACAGCTTCTGATGGCCTAGACGCAGGCTTCTTACACGCGCCGGTCCGTGATGATGACGTCGCAGTCTGGCCGCTCCCCCTTCGACGCAGCTCCTCAGATCGAACACCTCGACTCTGGTAGGACTGCGTCACCTTTCCCTTCAACTCTTTCGCCCCGCGTCCGGCACGTAGTCGAATCGCACTTTCCCCGTCGCAGCCCCCTGGCGTATCCCCATGACCCCAGGGCAAGCTGCGCCCTTTTCCCCTCGAGCCGTCCCGCGACTCCCCCGTTGCGGTCGACGCATTTTCCACGCGCCCGCGTTCGATGGCATCCGTCGAGCGGGGCTGCGCAATGGTAATGGCAGCACAACACAAGGTTCCCTGCGCTTCGGATGCCGCGCGGGGCAGGCAATGAAGGAGGTGAAGATATGCACGTTTTGAGACGGGTTAGGCAGGTCATTGGAGCGGTCGTCGGGATCGTAGTGAGGCGCCGAAAGTTAGTGGTCGCGGTCGTCGTGGCGCTGTTGCTAGTTGTGCCGCTGGCGCTCACCGGGGACGGAGAGGTCTTCGCGCTGAACGCGGTGGGACTCGGCGTCGCGTGGCTGCTGTTCAGGCGGCTCGCAAAGTTCGGAAGGAGGAGGACGAATGGAGATCGGTAGACTGGTCGAATGGAGGCCGCTCATCGCTCGACGCCTGGCGAGCGCGAGTTCGAGGGGCGTGAGGGCGGCGGTTCGACCCGTTCGCTGGCTGGGCGCGCACAAATCGGAGTTTATGGCGGTGGCAACGCTGACGCTCATGCTCGCGCCGCTGCTGCTGTGAATCAGGCAATTCAGAAATTCTCACAAAGGAGAGAGAACGATGACGACGGCAACCATGACGACACACGGACGGACGATGGATACGGTGGCAGTGAGGGGCCGGCGGAGCCTCGAAGAGCTGGTCGAGGGGGTGTTCGAGGCCTTGTTCGCGGACGAGACGGAGACGGCGGAGACGGGCGCGGCGCGCTCGATCCACGAGGCGCGGAGACTCCGGCAGGCGGGGGACATCGAAGGGGACTTGGCGCTCCTCGCCGAGGTGGACACGGCGAGTGCGGAGACGAACCAGGCGCGGTGGGCCTTCACTGAGTGGAAACAGCTGGTGAAGCGGAGGTTCGGTGACCGTGAAGCGTTGGTCTACAGCCAAGGCACCGGGCGGGCGGCCGCTCTTGTGCCCCACCGCGATGGGATGCTGGAGGTCGCTGCAGTCCTGGGGATGCGCTGGCGGCCCGGCAAGGTCGTGTCGGGCCGCAGCCTGCGCGGGCTCCGGCCCCTCGCCGGAGGAGCGTGATGGTCTCGGCCAATGCGACGGTTGACATCCCCGCGCTGAAGGCGCGACACCCGCTCGCTGACGTGGTGGAGTCTGCAGGCGTGAAGTTGAAAGGAAGGGGCCGGGTCCGCCAGGGCGTCTGCCCCTTCCACGAAGAGTCCGAGGGCTCCTTCACTGCCTATGGCGATAGTGAGCGATGGTATTGCTTCGGCTGCGGCCTCGGAGGGGACGTGCTTGATTTCGTGCAGCGGATCGAAGGGCTCCCATTCCCGGAAGCGATCCGGCGTCTTGAC
>JAPOPA010000122.1 GCA_026713145.1 Chloroflexota bacterium | reverse complement strand
GGCCCGACCACGAATCGCCACTCGCAGACTCTATAGAGTCTACCGGTCATCGCCCATCACATCCCCAGCGTGTACTCAATCACTGCACGCCGCGTGAAGCTATGAGACAGCCTCCGTCGTGGGAGAGGGCTAGGGTGAGGGCGTCTTGAGCAAGCTACCAAAGTCATGTGGAAAAGGCCCTAGTCCTTCGTTGCGACGGCGATCATCCGGGGAGTGCTGATGTCGTACGGCGAGCCGTCGTAGTCTCCGTATGTGGCCGACAGGCGAAGCCCCGCGGCGCCAAGCAGTCGTACCAGCTCCGTTAAGGTGTAGAGCCGAACATTGTGTCCGGGCGACTCGCGACGAGTCCCGTCCGCCGTGACGATGCTGAACGTGACGCGGTTCCGTCCCGTGACCAGGTCGAACTCCCGGCGCTCCAGGAACGTGTTGCCATCGCCGTCCGTGTGCCAGTCGTTCTGGACGTAGTTGGACAGCACCCACTCGCGATTGATCGTGTCCAGTAGCAACTTCCCGTCGCCCTTCAGGGCGTTGCCGACGGCCTGCAAGACCCGCACGTCCTCGTCCTCCGAATCGAAGTAGCCGAACGCCGTGAACATGTTGATAACCGCGTCGAACTGGTTCGTGAAGGGGATGTCGCGCATGTCCCCGTGGACGGTCTCGACCGAGACCCCTGCCCGCGCCGCGTCCTTGCGCGCCATTCGCAGGTAGTCCTCGTTCAGGTCCTGTCCCGTCACGACCATGCCGCGTTGGGCCAGCGCGACTGCGTGACGACCGTGCCCACAGGCCAGATCGAGGACGAAAGCGCCCTCTTGAAGCCCCAGGCTGTCCACAACGAACGAGGTCTCACGCTCCGTCGCGTCCTGTGAAAGACGGCCGCTGTAGATCTTCGGGTAGTCCTCGTTGAAGAACTCCGTGTACCAGTTGGAGGGAATTGCCGTCACGTGGGAACCTCACGGGAATTGTAGCAGACCGACGAGTGACTACGGATCGTGTATGATTCCACGACGGCGACGGCGTATCAGTCCGTTGGAGGAGTCCGTTATGACTTTAGCAATACTCTGGGTGCAGCTTGGCGTTGCGGCCGCCGTGATACTGGGCGCGTCCCTGTTTCTTGCCAAGTCGGCGGACGTCATCGCGATCAAAACGGGGCTTGGCAGGTCGTTCGTCGGCGTGGTGCTCCTCGCGACGGCCACCTCCCTGCCGGAGCTGGGCACCGGGATCAGCGCGGTCACTGTCGTCGGCCAGCCCGACCTGGCCGTCGGTGGGGCATTCGGGAGCAACCTGTTCAACCTGCTCATAATCGGACTGATGGACATCTTCTGGTGGAGGAAGTTCCTCCTGAATCATGTGGGCATGTCGTCCGTCGTGATCGGAACGTTGGGCATAATCGTCATCTCACTCGGCGGAGGCGCGGTGCTCCTGCACGACATGTCGTCCGCGCTGGGTGACTGGCCTATAAGCCCACTGTCAATCGTGCTCGTCGTTGGGTTCGCCATCGCGATGTACTTCATCTACCTGTTCGAAAAGAGTGACGACGCGACCGATAAGGCGCCCGAGAGTGACGACTCCGAGAAATACGCCTCGGAGCGGCTCCCCCGCCACCTCGTGACATACGTGGTTTCCGCCCTCATCGTCGTCGTCTCCGCAGTCTGGCTCTCCTTCGTGAGCGACGAGCTAGCGATTGAAATGGGCTGGGACGCGAGCTTCATGGGCACTCAGTTCCTTGCGGCCGCCACGTCCCTGCCGGAGCTTGCGACGTCGTTCGCGGCGTTGCGCATCGGGGCCCCGGAGCTAGCAATCACAAACCTTCTCGGCAGCAACCTCTTCAACATGGGGTTCGTCCTATTCCTCGATGACGTTGCCTACACGTCCGGGCCTATTTGGACTGCAGTCTCTCCCATTCACGCTCTCACGGCAGCCATCGCCGTCGTGATGACCGCGGTAATCACCCTTGCGGTGGTAACCAGGCCCAGAAAGTCCCGGCCGGGCGTGGTTACTATCGAATCGGGGGTGCTGATCGCCGTGTACGCCATCGCAAGCTTCCTCGTATTCACGCTCGGGTGACGCGCTTGCCAACGGTGAGGGATCGTCTCGAATCACACTGAATTTCCGCTTTCCTTGGTCATTAGCCTGCAATCTCTCCCACAGCGGAGCCTGTAGAGGCAGGTTTCAAACCTGCCCCTACGACTGTGCGAGTAGAGATGTCGAGATAAGAGAGAGGCCCACATGAAGAAAGTCGCCGTACTAACCAGCGGAGGACTCGATAGCTGCGTCCTCCTCGCCGACCTGGCGTGGCACGCCGAGGTCTGGCCTGTATACGTGCGCGCGGGGCTGGTGTGGGAGGAGGAAGAGCGGCGCGCCATCGACCGGTTCGTCGCCGCCCTCGACAGCCCGAACGTGCGGCCACTGGTCGAGCTGTCCGCCCCCATGAGACCAATCTACGGGGACCACTGGTCGATGACCGGCGACGACGTGCCCAAGCCCGGCGACGCGGACGACGCCGTGTTCATGCCGGGCCGCAACATCGTCCTGATCGGCTTGGCCGCCGTGTGGTGCAGCACGCGCGGCGTGAACGCCGTCGCCATCGGGTCCCTCGGTGGCAACCCCTTCCCCGACGCAACGCCGGAGTTCTTCGAGAGCTTCGGAGCCGCCCTCAGCCGCGGCCTTGCCCACCACATAGAGATCCTCGCTCCCTATCGTGGCCGAACAAAGGTCGACCTCATCCGCGAGAACAACCATCTACCTCTTGAACTCTCGCTGACCTGCATGACCCCCGTTGATAGTATCCACTGCGGCCGATGCCAGAAGTGCGAGGAACGCATCGACGCCTTCACGGTCGCGGGCGTGGGGGACCGGACGAAGTACGCCACCTGTATGTTTTAGCGGGTGAGTGAAACGGTTCCAAGCTCGTCTGGTACAATCCCCACACTTTCTTCCCCGGAGCCCTCCCATGAAAGTCACCAAGATCACCCCCATGCCCCTCAATACGGGCCCCTTCGGCGGGTTCTTCGTCCGAGTCGATACCGACGCTGGCATCTACGGTCTCGGCGAGTCCGGTATGACTCGTACCGGTCAGGCCGTTGGCAAGGCCGTCGAGCACTTGGCCGATCTTGTCATCGGCGAGGATCCGCTCAGCACCGAACGGCTGTGGCAGCATATGTTCCGTCGCAACTTCTTTCCCGCGCAGGGCGTCTACTCCTGCGCCATTAGCGCCATCGATATCGCCCTGTGGGACATCAAGGGCAAGGCGCTCGGCGTGCCGGTGTACAAACTGCTTGGCGGCCCGGTGCGGGACAAGGTCGTCTGCTATCCGCACTGCCAGGGCAACTCGACCGACAAACTGATTGAGAACTGCGTTGAGCACGTCGAGAAGGGCTGGAAGTTCGTCCGCTGGGGGCAGCCGGAGACGGGCGGGACGCTGGAGGTGCGGGAGACCGGTATCCTCGACCCCATGAAGTCGATCGAGATTGGTGAGGAGCAGATGGCGAGGGTACGCGAGGCCGTCGGCCCGGACATCCAGATCGCATTCGACGTGCACACCCGGCTCGACACCCACCACGTGGTGAACTTCTGCAGGCGCGTCGAGAAATACAACCCCTTTTTCATCGAGGACCCGCTCCGCGCGGAGAACCCCGGCAGCTACCGTACGCTTGCGCGACACGTCAGCGTGCCCATAGCCGCTGGCGAGCAGTGGTCGAACAAGTGGCAGTTCCGCGAGGTGATCGAGGAGGAGCTCATCAGCTACGCTCGCATCGACTTGTGCAACGTCGGCGGCATTACGGAGGCCGCGAAGGTCACCCACTGGGCGGAGACGCACTACATCGACATCGCGCCGCACAACCCCCTCGGCCCCGTCAGCGCCGCTGCGTGCGTGGCACTGTGCATGGCCTCGTCGAATGTCGGCGTCCAGGAGATGCCCAAGGCCCCCGGCACCTACGAGGCCGACCTGTTCCCCGTGCAGATCGGCTTCGAGGACGGCTACGCGTTCTCCACCGACCGCCCCGGTCTCGGCGTGGATATCGACATGGACGTTGCCGAGGCGAAGGCGTGGACCCCGGCCGGCTTCGTCCCCTACCTGACCCGCAGCGACGGCGGGATCACCAACTGGTAGGCTTTGGGCTACTTCTCCGACCGGCGTGACGCACTCAGAGACACGCTCGCTGTTACCCACAATGGTAGAATACCCCCATTGCGGGAACGGGTGAAACGCATCCATGGACTTCAATAACTACGACCTCGATCCGGCCATCTACGACGAGATGTTCCTGCAGGACGGCACGCCGCGGGAGCATTGCCAACAGCTCTACGAAACACTGACGCAGTTCACCGCCGAGGAGCTTGCCAGCATCCAGGAGCGCGTCGCCCGCTCCTTCTCCAACGAGGGGATCACCTTTACGGTCTACGGGGACGACGAGGCCGACGAGCGGATAATTCCCGTCGACAGCATTCCGCGGGTGATGTCCGCCCCCGACTGGCGGGAGATCGAAGCGGGGCTTACCCAGCGACTCAAGGCCCTCAACCTCTTCCTGGAGGACGTATACGGCCCTTCCCGCAGCAACGACCGCTACGGGGTGCCACGCATTGTCGACGACGGGGTCATTCCGGTCGACGTGGTGCGGGGTTGCCCGCAGTACCGGATCGAGATGCGCGGATTCTCGGCCCCCTATGGCACGTGGGTCGCCATCTGCGGCACCGACCTCGTGCGAACCAACGACGGCTTCAAGGTGCTGGAAGACAACCTGCGCGTCCCTTCGGGCGTTTCGTACATGCTCGCGAACCGAAAGACTGCCAAGGCAAGCCTGCGCCGCCTGTATCGAGCCGTGAAGGTGCAGGAGATCGAGCACTACGGTCAGGTGCTCCTGCAGACCCTGCAAGAACTCGCCCCTGTGGGACGAACCGACCCAACGATCGTGCTCCTTACTCCGGGCGTGTACAACTCCGCATTCTACGAGCACGTATTCCTGGCGCAGGAACTCGGCGCGGAGCTCGTCGAGGGGCGCGACCTGCTGGTCAACGACGGGTTCGTCTACATGCGCACCACGAAGGGCCTGCGGCGAGTCGACGTGATCTACCGCCGCGTGGACGACGACTTCGTCGACCCGCTGGTCTTCCGTCCCGACTCTCTCCTCGGCGTGCCGGGCCTGATACACGCCTACAAGCTCGGAAACGTTTCCCTCGTGAACGCCCCCGGTACCGGCGTAGCGGACGACAAGAGCGTCTACGCCTACGTACCAGACATGATCCGCTACTATCTGTCAGAGGAGCCGATTCTGGCCAACGTCGACACCCGCCTTTGTCGCCGCCCCGAGGACCTCGAATACACGCTGGACAACCTGCAGGACCTCGTGGTAAAGCGCGTGGGCGAGTCCGGCGGGTACGGGATGCTGATCGGCCCCCACTCAACCGCCGAAGAGCGGGATGAGTACGCGAAGCAGGTGCGCGCCAACCCTCCTGATTTCATTTCACAGCCCGTGCTCGACCTGTCGCGTGCCCCGTGCGTCATCGATGGCCAGTTCGAGCCTCGCCACGTCGATCTCCGCCCCTTCGTCCTGCACGGTCGCAAGACCCGTATCGTCCCCGGCGCCTTCTGCCGCGTGGCCCTCCGCCGAGGCAGCCTTGTCGTCAACTCCAGCCAGGGCGGCGGCGGCAAGGACTTTTGGGTGCTGGAAGAGTAACCGGTTGCACAAGGCATCCACGTTCTTTCTGGCGATCGTCTTCCTGCTGCTCGCGTTCGCGTGCGGGCAGGAGTCACGCATCGCCTTCCACTCAAACCGTGACGGGAACTGGGAGATATACGTGATGAACGCGGACGGTTCAGACCCGACGCGCCTCACGGATAATCCTGCGACCGACACCTGGCCAAGTTGGTCGCCCGATGGACAACGCATTGCATTCCATTCAAACCGCGACGACCCCGACCCGAACGACGATGAAACCGTCTGGGACATATACGTCATGAACGCGGACGGTTCGGACCAGACGCGCCTGACGGATGTCTCGGCGTGGGATTCCTACCCGATATGGTCGCCGGACGGACGGAGCATTGCCTTCCAGTCGTACGGCGACGGGAACTGGGAGATTTACGTCATGAACGCGGACGGCTCAGGACGGACAGGCCTGACCGACAACCCGGCGAGTGACGACGGCCCAAGCTGGTCGCCGACAGGACAGAAGATAGTGTTCTATTCAGACCGTGACGGGAACAGCGAGATCTACATGATGAGTGCGGACGGCTCGGGCCAGACTCGCCTGACCGACGATCCGGCCCCTGACTTGTATCCCAGCTGGTCGCCCAACGGACGGTACATAGCATTCGCCTCGGGCCGTGACGAGTTTGGAACCCACAACATCTACGTGATGAACGCAGACGGCTCAGGTCAAATACGCTTGACCAATACCGCCGCGTGGGACTGGGCCCCAAGGTGGTCACCTGACGGGAGTTCCATGGCGTTCGTTTCTGACCAAGACGACCCCGACCCGAACGGCGATTTCCGCACCTGGAGCATATACGTGATAAACGCAGACGGTTCAGGCCAAACGCGCCTCACCGATGGCTCGGCGAGTGACTCCGGGCCGGACTGGTCGCCCTAGCGGACGATAGCCGGAGCGTGCGGCGGGAAGACATCAGGTTTTTCTAACGGACTATGCCCTGTCGAACTCGTCCTTTGATATGCCGAGATCCCTGATAATCGCTCTTAAGGTACCGGGCTTGAGGTCTCTGCCTCGCCAATTTGGGATCGTCGACCTATTACGTGTGGTCGCGTTGATCCAAATCTCGTGGTCGCCCCTTCCCTGTCGGTCGAAAGCGCAGCCAAGTCTCCTCAGCTTGCGAGTGAGTTCCCTGTAAGTCACACTGGGACCAAGAGTTCGTTGGTTGTAGTTGAGTCGATCAGCGTCGACACGACGTTAGGAGGAAGCTCGTCTCCATGGTCCATGTACGACTCAATGAAGGCGGCGGCTACGCTTGAAAGGCTATCCAGCGCTTCTTCCGGCGTATCACCCCAGGCCCTGCACCCAGGCAGGTCAGGAATTTCGGCCATGAACTTGTCCTCGGTGTCTTCCGAGGGGTCGTGCATGACATAGCGCAACCTGTAGTGTTTCATTGCGTCACCCCGCCGGCAGGACAGATGCTTCCCTTCTTACGGCAAATTATAGCACTCCTTTATCTGGCCTCATATGTTGTAGTAAGCTATCGCCCGATCGCATGGCATGGCGGTCAGCAGCGAGTCGACCCTGCTGGGCTCCGGCCAGGCGGCAGGGACTATCGGGTTCTGGAGGAGTAATCGAAATGCTCTCTCGCAGCGCACAGGGACTCTACTGGATGGGCCGCTATTTGGAGCGGGCCGAGCACCTGTGCCGCTTGCTGCGATTGCAGACCGAGGCACTGGTCGACCGGCCCGTAGAGGAGATCTACTTCGGCTGGAATCGGATCTATGGCAGCATGAGGCGAGAGCCGCCCCTGGGCATAATCGAGCTAGACAGCGACGAGTACACCCTCGCCGACTCCTACACCCTCGCGGACGACCTCACCTTCGAGAGCGCCAACCCCGACTCGGTGTGGAGTTGCTTCGCATTGGGCAGGGAGAACGCGCGGCAGATGCGCAACTGCATCAGCGCCGAAATGTGGACTCACCTCAATCTGGCTTACCTGCGAATTCAGCAGCTCGATATCCAGAAGATCTGGAGGGTCTCGCCTGAGAATTTCTACTCCGAAACGGCCGCCGAGATCGATACCTTCGCTGGCGTGGCCGAGGCGACCATGTACCGCGACGAAGGCTGGGAGTTCCTGCAGCTCGGTCGCGTCATCGAGCGGTCCCAACTCTTGGTCGCCCTTTTGCTCTTCCAGCTCGATGTCGAGACGGAGGTCGAGGAAGACTCCGACGCCGACTGGACGACGCTGCTCCGCGCCTACCACGCCTTCGAAGCCTACAACCGGAAATTCAGCGTCGAGGTCCAGTCTGGGCAGGTGCTCGATCTGCTCGTTTCCGACCCGCTCATACCCCGTTCGCTCTCTCGGACACTGGACATGATGGCGGCGAACCTTGCTTCTCTCGGAAGCGGTTCGGACGAACGTTCCGGAGGCGAGGCCCGGAGACTGGGGGGACGCATGGGGGCCCTCGTACACTATGACTGGCCCGATACCGAGGATCACCGTGGTCTCCTCAAGCGGGTACGCGAGTACGGTCGCGATCTTCATAGCCTCCTAAACGCGGCATACTTCGAATACGCCATAGAAGACTTCCCCGTTCGCTGACACGATGCCTAACTCGATCCGCTACGAAATCGAACACGTCTCCCACTACCTTTACTCCACGCCTATCCGTCACAGCGTCATGTCGCTGTGCATGAGGCCCCGCGACGGCTCCGGCCAGCGGCTCCTGAGTTTCGAAGTTGGAACGAGACCCTCTTCCTCACTCAACGCCGAGACGGACGGCTTTGGCAACACGAAGCACGTCCTCAACATCCACCGCGAGCACACAACACTGGAGATAATCGCCCGTTCCACTGTCGAAACGACTCACGCCGCCCCCCTTCCAAACGCACTGGGCACCGGCGCATGGGTCGAGGTCCGTTCAAGGACGGCGGCCTTCACTCAATGGGAGTTCGCCCGCCCCAGCGTATTCGCACAGCCCTCTCCGATGCTCACCGACTACGTCGACCGGCAGGGCATAACGCCAAGTGACGACCCCCTGCAGTCCCTGCTGGGTCTTCGCGACACGATCCATCAAAGCTTCGATTACGTGCCGGGGAGCACCACGGCCGTCTCACCCATCGACCACATTCTTGAGACCGGCCAGGGTGTCTGCCAGGACTACGCCCACGTTATGATCACAATCGCACGCTCATGGGGAGTGCCGACCCGTTACGTCTCCGGCTACGTGTCCGCCCGTAAGGAGGGAATGGTTGCCCAGCAGTCGGCCACCCATGCCTGGGCGGAGTGCTACCTCCCTGAGTTGGGCTGGACGGAGTTCGACCCCACAAACCCCGAACTCCCCAACGAACGCCGTGTGCGTGTCGCCGTAGGCCGCGACTACGACGACGTTTCACCGACTCGCGGCGTCTTCGTGGGCAACTCCGACAGCGTGCTGGAGGTCAGCGTACGAATGCGACCGGTGGAACAGGCGCTTTCCTGATCCCGCGATAGGTCCCTTGCTCGGCAGGGATACGCCCAGCCTATCCCTCCGTCGTCTCCCACGCTGGGTCGATCGACTCCGCCATACGTTCCTTGTAGTCCTCGCGGGGCGGGGAAAAGATGTCCAGCACGAGGGCCTTGTCCGGTCCCCCGTGCAGGGCGTGCGGAACGCCGCCGGGTATGACATACGACACCCCGCGCTTCAAAGTCTGGCGTTCGCCGCCGATGGTCATGTCGAACTCGCCCTCGAGCACCATGCCCGCCTGTTCGTGCGGGTGCGTGTGCTCGGGCACGTCCGTGTGCGGATCGGTCTCGATCAGGCTCATCATCACCTTGTCGCCCCACAGAGTGCGGATTCGCACTCCCGGTACGATCTCGACTGGGTTGACTTGGAAGATATCGGTGAAATAGGGCATTTCGATCTCCTGAAACGTAGTGTTTGCCGCGTAGTGTCTCGAGGGCAAGAGTTGCCCGGTTCTATCCTGACGGGTTCGCCCCGCTCCGGCGCGCCTCGTAGTCGGTGCCGGCCTTCTTGAGGGCATTTGTGCGTAGGTCTTTCAGGTGGTCTCGCTTCTCGATGGACCATTTCTCCGACGCTGTCAGGTTATGCAGGGAGTTCTGGAACTGCGGGGCGACGTAGCGGGCGATGAGCTCGTAGCTCCTCATCACCTGCTCGCGGTTGCCCCACTCAGTCGCCACGAAGAGAACCCCGCCGAACCCGCCGCTTTCCTCATCGAGCCGGTGAATGGTCTCGATAAGGTCGTCGGGCGTTCCGACGACCCATCGTCCTGACTCCGTCGCCGCGTCGATGGTCCCCTCGGCCGGGCCGTCATAGAGCGGCTCGTGGCCCATGACCGTTTCGAAGTAGTGCCGTTGGAACTTCGTGGACCCCTCGCGCGCTATCTCCACGGCCTCTTTCTTCGAGTCGGCGAGAAACGCGTGGATGACGAGCCTCCACTCGCTGCGGTCCATCTGCTTGCCGTGACGTTCCGCCGTCTCCTCAGCGATGGACCAGAAGTCGTTGAGACTCCGTGCGTCGTGCCGCTTCATCACCGTCGGATCGGCGATCGAGAGCACCGACGCGCCGTGGCGTCCCGCAAGCTCCATGCCCGACGGCGACATCGCCGCCGCTACCGCCACCGGGAAGTGCGGCTTCGTATACGGCTGAAGGTGCAGACGCGCCTCGTTGAGCGTGAACCAGTCCGACTCGTATGTTATCGGCTCGGTCTCCGTCAGCAGCCGCATGATGATGTCGAACGACTCGCCCATGCGGTTGCGTTGCGTCAGCGGGTCGATGCCAAGCATGTAGGCGTCCGTCGTCAGCGCCCCGGGCCCCACGCCGAGCATCACGCGACCCCTCGTGAGGTGGTCGAGCAGGACCATCCGGTTCGCGACCATCAGCGGATGGTGGTAGGGCAGGCTGATGACTCCTGTCCCTAGGTTGATGTACTTCGTCCGCTCCGCCGCGACACCCATGAACACCTCAGGTGAGGCGATGGTCTCCCATCCCGCCGTGTGGTGCTCGCCGATCCACGCTTCGTCGAATCCCAGGTAATCGAGCCACTGGATGAGCTCGAGATCGCGCTCCAAGCCGAGCGTGGGGTTCTCACCCAGCGCGTGGAACGGTGCCAGGAAGATGCCGAACTTCATACGGTCGGGAAGAGTCATATCGTCTCCTGTCCAGACAAATTCGCCCCTTATCCTACCACTCGTTTCGCCTCTACCCAAAGGGCTTCTTTCTCGTCGAACGACAGGTCGGACACCGACTGGCCGCGCTCGCGGGCAAGTTGCTCCATGTGATTGAAGCGGGCGCGAAACTTGTGCCCCGTAGCCCGTAGCGAGTCCTCGGCATCCAACTTGAGCCAGCGGGCGACGTTTACCAGCGTGAAGAGCACGTCGCCATACTCGGCCTCGCGCTCCTGCGGGGTTTTCGCCCGTTTCAACTCGTCGAGCTCCTCGCGGACCTTGTCGAGCACTCCGTCGAAGTCGTCCCACTCGAACCCCACCTTGGAGGCGCGGTTGCCGAGCGCTTGGGCGTACGACAGGGAGGGCATCGCCCGCGGTATCCCGTCAAGGGTGCCCTTGTCTTTGTTGGACGGCTCGGAGCGCTTGATGTCTTCCCAGCGGGCCGCCACCTCTCCCGAGTCCTTGACCGTCGCGTCGCCGAAGACGTGCGGATGCCTCCGCATCAGCTTGTCCCGTACGCCTCCAGCCACGTCCTCCGCGTCAAACTCGCCGGCCTCGTCGGCTATCTGAATCTGGTACACGAGGTGGTAGAGGACATCCCCCAGCTCCTCGGCGATCTCCTCGCTCCTGCCCCCGTCGATGGCATCGAGAAATTCGTAGGTCTCCTCCAGCAGCATTGGCTTGAGCGACTCGTGCGTCTGCTCGCCGTCCCACGGACAGCCATCGGGCCCGCGCAGATGGGCGCACAACGCCAATAGGCCTTCAAGTGTGGGAGGGAACTCCTGCGGCATGGGGGTAGATTATCACCCGTCCGACAGACTGTACACAAGGACATTAGGACATTCCGCAGTACCGGCAGCGACCGGTATCCTGGGCACTGAAACTGCGGGTGCAGGGCGCTTGAGACGCCATCTCGTTTGACGCTGTGCCAAGCCGTTGGTAGACTCGTTCGTAGTCCAAAGACTCCTTTGACGGAGGATGCCATGACCCAGGTCTCAGTGCGAGCGCTGCAACTGTACCACAAGGCCGTCGTGATCGACGGGCTGAACGTGAGCAACTGGGACAGCGACGAGGTCTACGTGAGTCTCAATGACGGAGGCGTATCGGCGATCAACGCGACCATAGCCACGTGGGAAAACTATCGCGAGACCCTCGACCACATATCGAGGTGGCTGGTCCGGTTCCGCGAGCGCTCCGCCCGCATCCTGCAGGTCGAGACCGTCGAGGACATCCACCGCGCCAAGCGCGAGGGAAAGACCGGCATCATCCTCGGGTGGCAGAACACCTCGCCAATCGAGAACCGCCTCGACCGGCTTGAACTGTTCCACCGTCTCGGCGTCCGCATCGCGCAGGTGACGTACCATGAGCGCAACCTGCTGGGAGACGGCTGCATGGAGCGCCAGGACGGCGGTCTCACCAACTTCGGCGTGGACGCGGTCAAGGAGATGAACCGGGTCGGAATCCTCGTCGACCTCTCGCACGTCGGGATGGCTACCACCATGGACGCGATTGAGGTCTCCGACAAGCCCGTCTCCATCACGCACGCAAACGCGAAGTCGTACTACGACCATCGCCGCAACAAGACCGATGAGGCGATAAAGCTCATGGCCGAGAAGGGTGGCGTCATCGGGGCGACGTGCATCCGAACGTTCCTGAAGCACTCATTCGATTCGAACCTCGCAGACTACCTGGATGCGATCGACCACCTCGTCGACATGGTGGGCATCGACCACGTAGCCATAGGCACCGACCATACCCAGGACCAGCCGGAAGAGTTCTGGCGGTACATCGGCTCACAGCAGGGGACCAAGTTCCCGTCAACCTTCACCCAGGTGGACGAAAAGCCCAAGCCGTGGCGTGACCTCTACCCCGACGAGTTGGAGACCCCCGATCACCTTCCCTTCATGTCGGAGGCCCTCCTCATCCGCGGCTACTCCGACGAGGACATCCACAAGATCCTCGGCGGCAACTGGCTGCGCCTCTTCAAAGAGGTCTGGGTGGAGTAGTGACTTCACGGTGTTGGGGAACACTGTACACAGTGGCTATTGTCCTCGTGTCCTGTGGCGACCCCACGCCGAGCCCAGTAGTCGATGCGACAATAGTAACAATACCGGTCTCGCCGGCTGCTATCCCCGAAGAGACCCCGAGCACTCCCTTCCTCACACTTACGCCAACCATTGTCGTTAGCGCAGCAGTTCCGGCGAAGGCCACGCCTTCAGCTACTTCAGCCGCTACCCCGACGTTGGTGCCGACAAGGCCGCCAACACTGGTGGCCCCAGCTACTCTAACCGCTACCCCGACGTTGGTGCCGACAAGACCGCCAACGCAGGTGCCAACGGCCACTCCAACCACTATCCCGACTGTGGTACCGACTAGACCGCCAGCGCCGGTGCCTACAGCTACTCCAGCGGCCGAATCCCCCCTCCGTGACTTCGATAATGGTCCCTGGGTGGAACAGGCAGCGCCTCGGCTAGCTTCCTCGATCAAGGAACTGGACTGGATAAGGGACGGCATCACCCGTATAGAAGCGGAAGCAATTCAGAATTTGCTCTACATTGCGGTGGTAAGCCGTCCTGTCGCTTCGGCCATCGTCTCTCTGGACTGGGTGCGAGACGGCATTGACCATGCAGAGGCCGGGGCGATTGATTGGATGAACAATTTCAGTGATGCGGAGGTGGCATCGTCCGTCGTCTCTCTGGACTGGATGCAGGACGGCATCGAAGAGTTGGAGGTCAAGACGATAGAAGAACTGTCATACATAGCGAATAAGGATACCGGGGTAGGGTTATCAATGGTCGCACTGGACTGGGTACAGGACGGCATCGAACTGGTAGAGGCCAGCGCGATTGACTGGATGACTAATTTTGAGAGTGCTGAGGTCGCCTCGGCCATCGTCTCCCTGGGCTGGATGAAGGACGGTATCGAAGAATTGGAGGTCAGGACGATTGAAGAACTGTCCTACATCTCGAATGAAGACGCCGGAGTTGGTTTGTCCATCGTTTCATTGGACTGGGTACAGGACGGCATTGGAGAGTTAGAGGTCGAAGCGATTGATTGGATGAACAATTTCGGTGACGCGGAGGTTGCGTCGTCCGTCGTCTCCATAGGCTGGATGCAGGACGGTATTGAAGAGTTGGAGGTCTGGACGATTGAAGAACTGTCCTACATCTCGAATGAAGACACCGGAGTCGGTTTGTCCATCGTTTCATTGGATTGGGTACAGGACGGGATTGAACAGGCAGAGGTCGAGGCGATTGATTGGATGACTAATTTTGAAAGTGCCGAGATCGCTTCGGCAATCGTCTCTTTGGACTGGGTGCGCGACGGTATTGAGGAGTTGGAAGTCAAGACGATTGAGGAACTGTCCTACATAGCGAATGATGACGCCGGGGTCGCATCACTCATCGTCTCTCTGGACTGGGTACGGGACGGCATGGAAGAAGTAGAGGCCGGGGCGATTGACTGGATGAGCAATTTCGGAGATGCGGAGGTGGCGTCGTCCGTGGTCTCTCTGGCCTGGATGCGGGACGGTATTGAAGAGTTGGAGGTCAGGACGATAGAAGAACTGTCCTACTTAGCGTACGTGAACACGGAAGTTGCATTGAATGTCGTCTCGTCAAGTTGGGTACAGGATAGCGTCAATGGTGTCGAATTGGCCCTGATCGAAGATTTCGGTTCGATTGCAGGTAATAACACAGGGGCGGCATTGCAGATTGTGGGCATGCCATTCCTCGAAACCATTGAGCCGCCTGACATATCGGCCATGGCGTCACTGCGGCAGCTCGCGGCCTTCAAACCGGAGGCATTCGTCAGAGTGATGTCCCACGCTGCCCTACTGAATGGCATATCGAACGACATAGCGCCAGTTATTGCCACGTTGCATGGTGTAGCAGACACGAATCCCGGCCTCATTGACGTTCTGCTGGACTCTTCCAATGTTCTTCTAGAACAACGGATCATCACGTTACCGTTGTCTGGTGACGTCATCCTCTTCATTATCCGCACGAGTCCAGGCGCAGGGCGCTCGATGGATTTGCTGGAGTACTCTGTGCGCGGCACCGAAAAATATATGGGCACGCGGCTCCCGACCAACTACGTCGGTCTGCTCTACGAAAACGCCGTTCCTGAGTCGGCCGCGGGCACGAATTTTGGTACACACATCGCCATCCTGCCCAAGTACGACATCGACGACGGGTCTACTGAAGCGGAGTTCACCGGCTCAAATATTGCTCACGAGGTGGCCCATTACTATTGGAGCGGCAACGAAGACTGGGTCGATGAGGGTGCGGCTGAATTCATGACTTCCATTAGCGAGTTCGATCGAACCGGCCGTCTGATCGGCGCTGACAATGCCCCCTGCCCGCATGCTCGCAACATCGCAGAGTTGGAGCGTCTGGACATAACCAGGGATCATATCGAATTCGGTTGCAACTATTCGCT
>JAPOPA010000387.1 GCA_026713145.1 Chloroflexota bacterium | reverse complement strand
CGTTGCTGACGGCCCGACCACGAATCGCCACTCGCAGACTCTATAGAGTCTACCGGTCATCGCCCATCACATCCCCAGCGTGTACTCAATCACTGCACGCCGCGTGAAGCTATGAGACAGCCTCCGACGGGAGAGGGGATAGAGCGGCATCTGCCCTGCCGGTTCATCATATTCAAGTTTACTGAGTCGCTCGCTACATCTTCTTGCCGGCGGCGTCGAACTGGCCGCCGCCCCTGGAGGGTTCGAGCATCTCTTCCCTGGCCTTGGCTACAAGTCCGGGGAGGTGGTCGTCGTTCGCCATGCGCTGTTCGAGATGGACCATGCGCTGAGGGGTAGCGGTCTCGACCATCTTGTCGCCGTAGGCGGTCTCCGTCCAGAAGCTCGCCAATCCCCCGATTTCCTTGCGGAGCTGGCCGATGTCCTCGTCCCGGTACCGCTCAGAGAAGTTGATGGTGAACATCCGTCGGCGGTCGCTGCCGCCCCAAGAGCCGTGCTTGATAGCCTGGTTGAAGATCAGCACGTCGCCCGGGACTGACTCGATAGCGTACGCCGGGACCTCGCTCCCGTGGACGCCCCATTGGTCTTCGGCATGGTTGACGGTGGACTGGGGGACTACCTGATGTACGCTATCCGCGAAACAGTCGCCCTGCCGGTGGGAGCCCGGAATCACACGCAGACAGCCGGTGTCTCTGGTCACCTTATCGAGGTAGAAGGCGACCTTGATATTCATGTATTTCTGGGCGAAGTTGTCTGAGTGCCAGTTGGTGTCTCCGACGTAGAAATTGCCGTCGCTGGCCGTGTAGTTGTAGTCGGGCCCCAGCACGGCGGACGCGAACCCGTCGATGAGCGGGTGATCGATCAGGCTGCTCAGGTACTCACTTCGGTCGATGAAGGGAAGGATTGCCGAGCGCCTCTTGTAGTCGTGGCCCTGCTCGTTGTGGCCGCCGCCGTGGGAAGTCCAGACTCCTTCAAAGGCCTCGATGATCCGGTCGGCCTCTTCTCTAAACGCGCCAGGGAAATTGATGAATCCGAACGTGTCGAAGAAGGCGAGTTGTTCCTTAGTCAGGGTCATGGTGGCACCTCAGGTGGTTCATATTCACGGGGCTGGAATCGTGGCGCCCAGTATGCTTGGAGTCGTATGAATTGGCAAGGGGGGGACTGCGGGAACCCCTTCTCTGTATCTCTCCCCCGGCGGGGGAGAGATTGTGGGCGGGTTCATGGTGGTTACTGACACCCCGGGCGGTCACCCTTTGACAAGCTCAGGGCGAACAGGGGCATCCTTGTGGGACACTCTCTAGGTGCCCTCAATTACCCCGCAGGCTACGCGGGAGCCAGTGTCGGACTCCTCTTCGCCATAGGCGTCGGGCTTTTCGTGGACGATGATGGCGGAGCCGTCGGCGTCGAAGAGGGAATGGCGTGGGCCACTGTTCAGGGTGATGCCTTCAGTGAAGAAGTCAGCACGAGCGGAACCGTCGGAGGCGGCGTAGACATTGGGCAGGTCGCCGCCGTGGCCCCCTGTCGATTCGCCGCGCTTCCAGGTGGGGTGGATGAAGCCGTGCTCCGATTCTTCGGGGTTGAAGTGATCGCCTGCGGCATCGAAGTCGGGTGTGCATGAGCCGACCTCGTGAATGATGAAGGCGTGGCCGCCCGGGGCCAGTCCCGTGACGTCGGCCATGACGAGGACTCCTGAGGCTACCTGCCGGAAGGTGACCGTTCCCATGGCATCGCCGTCCGGAGATTCCAGTGTGGCCTCGGCCGTCAAACCTACCGTAGGTTGAGCCGCCTCTCCGGGTCGGACGACCAGCACGAATAGGGCGGCGATAACTATGATCGCTATAGGCACCAGGAGAATAGCCAAGTCGAATCTTCTGGTCATTCAGGTCACCTCCTCGGCTAAGTTGCGTGAGAAACGGCCGAGTCTACTGCTTTTACTCCGTGAGTCAGGCTTCCGTTACTATCGTGCCAAGCGCGAAAAGGAATTCGGAAGAGTAGCTTATGATATTTCGTATCATAACCCTCCGTTTGTTGCGTCGTGCAACGATTTCGAGTTTCGAAAGTCTTGCAGGTTCCGGAAAGGCTGTCAAGGGAAGCTTGCGGGTTCACTCGACGTGATATTGCTTCAGGTAGGTCTAGGCAGCGGGTCCATCGCCGTTCCGCAGGACTGTTGCCACATTTGCGATTTAGTATTGATATCGTCTTCTACCGGAAGCAGCCAACGAGAGAACAGGTCGGAATGATCCATTAGGGTTTCCACCCTCACAACCTGCAGTGAAGATGGGAGCTTCGCCTGACAGGATTCGAAGATGGATTCCTGCTTACGCAGGAATGACGGTGTGGGGGTGGCGCTACGGCTATGTTCGTAGCAATCGCTCATGTCGGTTGTCAACGACACCACCAATCATGAAAACGGAGGTAAGGGCGATTCGCGAATCGCCCCTACGGGAGGTTATTTTCTGAGGAATCATCCATGCAGGCTTGTCGTCTGCACACCGAGGGATGAAAGTCGCCATTGGTCCCGCAAGGGTTACTCGACTGCCGTCAGTGGCCGAGGATGGATTCCGGCCTCCGCCGGAATGACGGTGTGGGGGAACTACGACGGCTATTTTCGTACCAATCGCTCATGTCGGTTGCCACCGACACCACCAATCATGAAAATGGGGTCCGTCGGTGTGCGCGAGTCCGGTAGTCATTGGCGCCGAGAGCCCGAGTACCAATCT
>JAPOPA010000173.1 GCA_026713145.1 Chloroflexota bacterium | reverse complement strand
GGCCCGACCACGAATCGCCACTCGCAGACTCTATAGAGTCTACCGGTCATCGCCCATCACATCCCCAGCGTGTACTCAATCACTGCACGCCGCGTGAAGCTATGAGACAGCCTCCGTCGTGGGAGAGGGCTAGGGTGAGGGTATCTTCCCGGAACACACCCATCCCCGCTTCATACAATGAACTTCAAAGATTTCGGTCTGCTAGTTCCGCCCGCAGTCGTTCGCCTCGACACCGCGCGGAATGCACGTCCGGTTGCGGAGCGAGGTCTTGTTCGAGTCGATGGCGTCCTGCACCTTGGACGCCTCTACCTCCGAGACCCACGTGTTCCAGACCGCGCTTTGCTCCTTCAGGTACTTGAACGCCCCCGCGCTCGGCGTCACGCCGACCCGCCCGAAACGGACAATTCCGGCGATTTTCGAGAACGCTTCACCGGGCAATCTTGCCGTGGAGAGAAAACTCACCAGTTCAGGAGCCCGTTCCGACATGGTGGGGTGTACGGCGATCCTAACGCTCTCGTTATCCGCGATCGGCTTGCCGCCCTCCACCACCGATCCGCTCTCGACGACGGAACTTAGCCACCCGGCCGTGTCCGCGTCGCCGGTGTCAACGTAGAGCACGAGGTCCACCTCTCCCTTCTCGATGGCGTCCCGGTAGTCGGCCTCCTCCATCTCGACCAGCTCGACGGTGTAGCCGTATCCCCACACCATGAAGTAGCCGAGGAGGTTGTTGAGCATGGACGGGCCGCCCTCTTGCCAGTTGGCAATCTTGACGATGTCCTTGCCCACCACGTCGAGCGCAGTCTGCTGGTCACTCGTCCTCTGACCCTCAATCTGGACTGCCTCCTCCGGGAGCCTCGTCGCCGTAGGCGTTGGAACAGCCGTGGGAGTGCCAAACTCCTCCGACGAAATCAGGGGAGTGTCCCGCTCAGGAGCGCAGGCAAATACGGCAAAAGCCAGCAGCGCGGCCACAGCAGCCGCACCCCAAGTCCGTTTGGAGAACCGGCAAATCATTCGATCATGCCCTCCGCGATTGCCCGGTCTCGTAGTATCAGCAGTGTATCAAACAAAGTCCGCGAAGGTCTTGCCCTTCAGATACTGAGGACTCGAATGTCTCTCCCCCGACGGGCTGACAGGGGTAGGCAAAACGGATTTTTAGCTAGGATCCGGCCCCTCTCGCTGTCATTCCGAGCGGAGCGAGGAATCTAGAATCCATAACCGCAAGACCGGACGGCCAGTGCCGTGCTTCTATCGTGACCAAGAGCGAAAATTGCGTAAGCCCTCCCTTTGTCAGGCTTACATTAGGACAGACACTTTAGATTCTTCGACTCCGCTGCGCTCCGCTCAGAATGACAGGGCCGGGTTGCTTTCTCATCAATGAAGAGTAGGCGGTAGTCAAATACCTACACCTGTCAGCCCCCGCGGGGGAGAGATACAGAGAGGGGGCGCTGCCTATACCGCGAGCATCGTCTGCGACTGCCTCGCAAACAACTTGCTATTCGAAAGAGCATCCGAGTGCTGCACCGGCCCGGCTCCCCGGATGTGCATCAACCCGACGCCGCGCTCAATCATCGCTGGCTCGATAAGCAGGTGCCGGTGACACTTCGAGGGGTCTTCCTCCGAGCACATGAGGGCGATGGTATGCTCCGCTGCAAGTTCGATCACGGCGTCGATCCCCGCCTGAAAGCTCCCCTGTGACCGCATCTTCCGGTAGTCCGGCTTCCCGTCCTCGCTGTATAGGTCGTCGTCGGACGGCTTGCCGCCCAGGGCATCGCCCAGGAAGACGTACGAAATATCCTCCTGCTCCAGGAGCGCCGGCATCGTGCGCTTGTTGGCGAACGCCGCCCGCCTGCTCACAGGCGCGCTCCTCGTGTCAACTACGACATCGACCCCATGCCGGGTCAGCAGACCAAGAAAGGTCTCCCAGTCGTGGACGCTATGCCCAATGGTGTAAATGGTGTTCAACTGGTCCTTCCCTTTACGAAACCCGCGGGCTCCTCACGCCACCCAGATATCCCTGCTCACCAGTTCATCCGACGACAACACCTCGTGCCCCGTCTCCGTGACCAGCACCTGGTCCTCGCACCCATACTTGTTCGGCACCTCCCAGACCGGGAAACCGCCGTCGTGGAAGAAGAACGGCTCGATGCAGATGACCTGGTTCGGCTGGAGCACCGCTGCGTTGCCCTTGGCGATGCCCGGCATCTCGTGGAGGTCGAGCCCGATATTATGCCCAATGCTCGTCCAACGGAACGACTGCGCCTTCTCGACGAACTCTGGATATCCCGCGTCGCGTATGGCCTGCTGCGACGCCTTGTACACCTCACCATAGGTCACGCCCGGCCTCACCGCGTCGATTGATGCCTGCTGCGACGCGCGGGCGATGTCATAGAACCGGAGCTGGTCTTCCGTTGGCTCACCTAGGCTGGCAAACCGCTTGATGTCGGTGTAGTACCCGTCATACGTGCACCCACCGTCAAATTGGATCAGGCTTCCGGGATTGATCTTCATCTCCCGGCGAGGCGTCGCGTCGGCCCAGAGTACTCGGTCAGGCCCGGCGTAGAGCGACGTGAACTTGATCTCGCTCCCGCCCTCTTCGAACATTCTGGCGCACATCACGTTTACCAGGTCCCGCTCCGACATCCCCTCCTCCAGCGCCTCGAACCCCGCCTTGATGCCGAGGCACGAAATCCTCACCGACTCGCGCAGCCGCCGTACCTCCTCGTCCGACTTGATCGAACGCACCGGCCACACGACCGGGCCGCAGTCCCGCCACGTCACGTCCGGCAGAGCGTCCCGCAACCCGTCCAACACCTCGACGGACAGGCCTAGCCGGAAATGCGCGCTCATCTCCGTCGCAATCCTCGACTTGTCGAGACCCAGCTTCCGCAGCCACTCCGCCAACGACTCGATCAGCGAGTCTCCCACCTTGCCCATGTAGAACCCCGGCGGGAAGTCCCAGCGGACGACCGTGTCGATCCAGCTCGCCTGCGTCTGGATCTGCCCCCCGTTCGGCACGAACAACGCGATCGGCAGGGCATCGTCGCGCGGAATGAATACCGTGTAGAAGTAAGTGTGGATCACCCATGCCACGTCCTGCATGGCCGACGCGTAACGGACGTTCGTCTCCTGCGTCAGGTACAGCCCGTCAACGCCCTCGCGCTCCCTCTCCTCCCGCAACCGCGCGATCCGCCGCTCGTGCTCCACCAACGTGCAGTCCGCGAAGAGCCCCTTGTTCTCCTGTTCCGTGATCTTGAGCTGCATGACGCGCCCCTATACGAAAAACGAAAAACCCTACGGCGTGAACGGAATCGACGCCCCCGCGTACGACTCGTCATCGCGCAACGCGCTCCGGTGCGGCAGGTACTCCACCACGATGTCTATGTCGTGGATGCTCACCGGATCGACGAGCTGCTCGTCCTTCGTGACGAGGTCGACTCGCACGGTGTTCGTTCCCTTCACCGGGAGCGAGACGTTCCGCAGGTCGATGTGCAGGCGGTAGCCCCGCACGCCCGCGCTCGGACGCATCTGGAACACCCAGTCCGCCCTGCGTATCTTCCCCTCCGGCACCTCCTCGCCATTCCAGTACACCCGGTACTCGTCGTGGTGCACCAGCTCGTGGAGCATGATCCGGAGCTCGCACCGCCACAGCTCTCCCGCCTCAGCCTTCGCGGCGATGTCGTCCGACACGTCTATCGTAATGTCTGGGCCTTGCTCGCCCGCCGTGAGCTCATGCGGAAGCTGTTCCGTCAGCCCGAACGATATCCCCTCGCGGCGATCGAACCCCGGCCCGACGTAGTACGTCTTGTCCTTCTGTGCCAGAACATCGGGAAATGCCGCAAGCCTCATGCGGTCGGTGTCCTCCGTGTTGTACGGGTACCTGTGCGGGGGCGGGTAGTACCGGTGATACATGGCCCCCTTCACTCCGGCGTCATAGGCGTTGACCGTCGCTGCCCTGTGCGTCAGCCGCGTCTGGTCGGTGCCCACGGAGTCCATGCCCGCGAGTACGGGCACATCGTTTCCCGCCGCCACCTCAACCAGCTCGCGCAGCCGCGATGTCTCGCTGGAGAAGTCCCCGCCGACGGGCATGGCGACAATCGTGTCCACCAACCCCTCATTGACCCACGTCGCGATGTCCTGCCCCATCTTCATGTTGCCTTCCACGGAGGCGGCCACGCGAACGACGACCCGCTTGCTGCGTCCCTGCGCCTCAGCCGCCGCGTCCGCCGCCCGACGGACATCCCTCACCCACTCGGTAATCGTCTCCGTGTGCTCCTCCACCTCGCGACGAGCGACCAGTGGCATATAGGTGTTGAAGTTCAGCTCGATGCCGTCCGTCGGATAGTCGGTCACCAGCTCCCGGACGATTGCCAGCCGGTTTTCGCGAATCTCCGGCACCGCGTAGGACATTCTGTTCGGGTTGTCGTGAACAGCCTCGGGGTAATCCGGCTCCTCGCCCACGATCCATTCCGGGTGGAGGGTATTGAACGTGGCCACGCGCCCGTTCGTGACGCGATTCGGAGGCGTGTAGGCCATGTTCAGCAGCAGGTGCGCCAGGAAATTGAACCCGCGCTCATGTGCGTGGTCGCACACGACCTGCAACGGATCGTGCCCGCTATCAATCATCATCCGGACGTTGAACGCCGCCTTGTACCACACCTCGTGATTGATGAGGTCGTAGTTGTCGCCCCATATCTCCCCGACCTTCGTGTCGTACAGCAGCACCGCGCAGTCCCCCACGACGTAGCTGATCGTGTCGAACCCCAAATCGAGCACCTCGTCGATTGGCTCGACGTACTGCCTGATCCCCATTGGCGGCTCATACAGGTATACGCTCGAATGCCGCCCGTCCGTCTCAAAAATGATCTCGTGCTTCTTCGACATTTCCCCTCTCTCCTTACTACTTTATCGCTCGCATTCACATTTCCCGTCGTTACCCTGAAAATAGCCCGAACGACGCCGCAATCGTCATTCCTGCGAAGGCAGGAATCCATCTTCTGTCCTTGTCATGCCGAGCCACCATTTTCATTCCAGTTGGTGCCAGTAACAACCGACATGAGGGATTCCTTTGAAAGCAACCCCCGACCAACCTCCGTCGACGGGGCCTTGCACGGGGTTGTCGGTAACTACCCCACTCTCCCCACTCTGTGAACTCTGTGTCCTCTGTGGTAATACCCCCGACCCCCCGTAGGGGCGATTCGCGAATCGCCCTGCCCCTACAGCAGTCCCCGCACCGCCGCCGTCTGCTCCTTGATCGCGAGTCGCATGAACATCCAGTCGAGGCCCACCGTGACAAGCTGGATGCCCTGCTCGATGCGCTCCAGCACCTCTTCCGGCGTGCTGTCGACCGCCATGGCGACCGGGAGTCCCTTCGTCCTGCCCGTGTCCACGACCTTTTGGATGGCGTCCACGATGGTCGGATGATCGAACTGGAACGGCAGCCCATACGAATAGCTCAGGTCGCCGGGCCCGATGAAGAGCGCGTCGATGCCCGGCACCGCGGCGATCTCCTCGACACACTCCACGGCGTTCTTGTGCTCGATCTGCACCATCACGAAGACGTCATCGTCCGCGCTGGCCTTGTACTCGTCGGTCATCGTGTAGTGGCGGCTCACGCGACGCGGCGCGCTGCCTCGAATGCCCATCGGCGGGTACCTGCACGCTTCCGCGACCCGCCTCGCGTCCTCCGGCGAGTTGACGAACGGCACCACGAACCCGCTCACCCCAAGGTCCAGAGCCGCCATCAGGAACTTCTGGTCGTGCGACGGAGGCCGGACGAAGATCGGCACGTCCGACCACTTCCAGCCCAGCATCACCATCTTGAGGTCGTCCCAGCCCGCGCCGCCGTGCTCCATGTCCAGCAGTATCCAGTCCAGATCGCAGTCCGCGGCAATCGCCTCCACCGCCAGGGGATCCGTGATCCCCAGCCACATGCCGAGCCCCTCCTTACCCTCCTTCAAACGCCGCCTCAACGGACGGATATTCAGCAGGTCGGTCGACTCGGTCATCGGCTACTCCTTACAGGTCTGGCAATTGGTGCAACATGGTACCAGCGAACCCGAAGGGAATGAAGGGTCTTTAGTCGGAACTTCCCCCTCTCGATCACCTCCCTATCTTCTGCCCGATACGGGCGAACTCTGGCAGCACACCCTTCTCTCCAATCCCGAGGAACGATTTGTACGCATGGTAGGCCTCTTCATCGCACCTATTTGCCATACCGCGCCGTGCCGCGCTGCTCAAGTCGTGTTCGGCAGGATTCCGATAGTCCTTCAATAGCCGACCACGCCTCGGCAAGGTCTGAGTTAGGAATTGAATCTCGGAACACTTAAGTTGCCTATCATTCAAGAACCTTTCAAGAAACGGTTGTTCGCAAACCCACAATAGGTCTCCAATATTAGGGTCCTGTGATCTGGGATATGGTCTGCTTCGTATTTCATGCCTCTTTTCTTCAAACTCATCCAACTCACTGAACCATTCGAACGGTTCAACACTAGCAAGCGGGCGCCAAATGTACTCGTAGCACATTCTCTCCGTCGCCCTGAGCAAATCGTTAAGTATCGCCTCTCGGCTTGTTCTCTGCGACGAGTACCAGTTGATGTCGGCGGTGATGAGTCTCTCTTGTGCTTGTTTAGGCAAGAGAGACCAATCACCTCCGAAGAAATAGCTCTTTAGACGGCGTTCCGCTTCATTCTTTTCGTCGTCATCACGCAACTTTCTATACTCGCCCGGACTGAGTTGAGCAGTGGCCCACGCCCCAGCGCTGTGCCAAAACTCTCCCCAATTCACCCTTTTCCTCCCACCGTAAGGGATTCGTACCTGCTCTATATGTGCGCCAAGTAAGTCATAGATGCTGTAAACCTCGTGGTAACTCTCTAGGTCTTCATGCCACGCTTTTTCAAGCTCTACAAGTTCCCTACTAAGCCATACACCGTGTTTTTTGAAGTGTTCGAATTCATCGAATTCGTCGACACATTCGATTCTCTGAGAAAACTCAACGAATTCTTCGAATCTCCAAGACCATGAGGAATCAGCTAGCGTATGGCAGTCATCAGCAACTGCACGCCAGTCGTCGACAGACTGTACATCTGCCTTGAGCAGCTCTAGTAATTCTGTGAACCGCGACACGGAGATCGGTAGACCCGTCAAGAAGTCAATGAAGTCGCCACCTACCCTGTAGTACTCGGACCCTACTGTGTCGATCTTGGGCCGATCAGCACCTGGAGGCCAGGCTTCCCATATTCCCATCGGGGTAGGTAATGCGTACTCGTAAAGTTCGCTTGCCCGGGCGAGATAGTGAAGAGCCTTAGCATGGTTTCCATCTAATCGGTGTATACGACTCAAATACACAAAGGAAATGGCTGAGACTGCGAGAGTAGAGTGATAGATTGCAACCCCTTCAAGTCTACGTTCGCCCGACCGGTGTGATGCGTATTTGTGATCGAAGCCGGCACGGTATAGACGGTCTAGGGTCCTCTCCACCTCGTTCAGACAGTTCCTCACCTCCTCAGAGAAGCCGTCCGTCTGTTTAAGCTTGAATGCCCGAGCAGCAGCGATGTGGATGAAGACGAGAGCACTTTTTAAGATAGGTGGGGACTCAAGGTCGTCGGGCGGGCCTGCTCCATCATCGTGGGCTTCCAGGAATCTCCCTATGTCGGAGTCGTCTGTGTCCGGTTCGTACACCACACGGTGACGCTGATAGAGCAACTCAAGGACTTCCAAAACAGTCCTTTCGTCTTGATCCGATAGCCTTGGAACTGGTGACCTGTTCCCTTCGCTGTCCCTAAGCGTTGGCCGGTCCAGATCCCAAAAGAGATACATAGGGTGAAATGAGTCGGCGTCGTCGCGGAATCTCAGGAGTGTAGCTACATCAGTCCGTCTTCCTTCGTCTGCTATTCCAACTGACGACAACCGGTCCCACGCCTCGTCCCGCCCTGCTTGTGATACTGACATCTCTCTTCTCCTCGATAATGGGGATGGTGGACAGCGTTTTCAGCAGCTACTCTTGCGATGTCTGTGCAATCGATAATGCCAAGAGTATACTTGGGTTTCCCAACTTGGGTTACTTTGAGATTTGTAATCAGTCCATCCCATGACCCAGCCCGCCCCCGTAGTCGAAACCCATGACCTCACCTTCAGCTACGGCACAACTCAGGTACTGAACGGCCTCTCGTTCTCCGTGTCGGAAGGGGAGATATTCGGGGTTCTCGGAGCCAACGGCTCCGGCAAGACCACCCTCATGAGGCTGCTGGTCGGTCTGCTCCGCAACGACGGCGGGGCAATCAACATTCTCGGCGAATCGCCCTCGCCAAAACAGGCCTCACGCGTCGGCTACATGCCGCAGGTCAACGCCCTCTATCTCGAACTGTCCGTGAGGGAAAACGTCGACTTCTTCGCCAGGATGTACGGCATGTCCGACCGCCGGCCACGCGCCCAATCCGTCCAAGAAGCAATTGACCTCGTAGACCTGGGCCCCCGAAGCTCCGACCCTATCCTCAAGCTCAGCGGCGGCATGAGACAGCGGGTCAGCCTTGCGATCGCGCTTGTCCACCGCCCGGGCCTGTTGATTCTCGACGAACCCACGGTCGGACTCGACCCCGACCTTCGCGCCGTCTTCTGGGAGCGATTCAGACGCATGGCCGAGTCGGGCGCGACCATCATGATATCCAGTCACACCATGGATGACGCCGCCCACTGCGACCGCCTCGCCTTCCTCCGGGACGGTCGCGTTATCGCACTCGATACTCCATCCGCCCTGCGCGCCGCCACCGGACAGCCCGACGCCACCCTCGATGACGCCTTCATGCACTTTCTCCGAGAGTCGAGCGACTGATGTCGACCGACAGAGTACTCGCCATCACCGAGCGGATCATCCGCCAGATACTGCGCGACAAGCGCTCCATCGGCCTGCTCATCATCGGCCCGCTCATTGTCATGTCGCTCGTCGGCTTCAGCCTCTACGAGCAGCGCGACATACTCGACCGTGTCGCCCCCGGCCTCCTCGCCGTATTCGTCATGTTCTTCACCTTCATTCTCACCGGCGTCGGATTCCTGCGGGAGCGCGCTCAGGGGACCCTCGAACGCCTCCAGACCACCCTCGTGGGCAGCTTCGACATCATGCTCGGCTACATGATCGGCTTCCTCATCTTCGCCATCGTCCAGACCGCCGTCATCCTCACATTCACCATCTTCGCCCTCCGCATCGAGTACGTCGGCACCCTCTGGGAGATCGGAGCGATACTCTTCCTCGTGGTCACCGTAGCCGTCAGCCTCGGCATATTCATATCAAGCTTTGCCAACAACGAGTTCCAGGTAGTCCAGTTCATCCCCATCGTCCTCGCGCCCCAGATTTTCCTGTCCGGCGTGATAATCCCTGTCGAGCAGATGCCCCAGCTCTTCGAGTGGCTCTCCGTCGTCCTGCCCCTCACCTACGCCGTCGAAGCCCTCCGCGAAATCATGCTCCGCGGCGCCGACCTCACGACCCTCTGGATCAACCTCGCCGCCCTCGCCGTCTTCTCCATAGCCCTCCTGGCCGCCGCCGTAGCCACCCTCAGACGCTAGTACCCCGCCCCCTCGAATGTAACGAACAGCTTTATCCCCTCTCCTATCTTGGGAGAGGGTTAGGGTGAGGGTTATCCTCCCGTTCGTGGGAGAGAGCCAGCCCCGCACTCGATACGGGTGAAGTGGTGAGGGTGAAAGACCCCGTCATTACCGTGAACGCGGGAATCCATACCCCGTCGTCCCATTCCAATCTCTCCCCCGCCGGGGGAGAGACTTAGAGAGGGGGTCTTCGCAATTCAACTCACGGAGACTAAACAGCTACGTCTTGGGGTCTAGTCTGTTCGATTGCCACAACTCTAAAATATGGTCGCAATAGCCGTTACGGACTGAGGCAGGTCACCTATTCCTCGAGGTAACGGACTTCTACCTTGGGGCACAGGAGACATTCGCGCTCTTCCACTCCTTCGCGTGTATTCGTCCACTCAGTCCATTCACAGTGAGGGGCGAATCCGTTGTCCCGAAACTTCTCAAGAACGTAGAGCAACGCGCGTTGCCGGGTATCAAAGTAGTACTTATGGAACTCCGCCTTTTCTCCTTGCTCGTTTGTCGTCCAGCCAGTAACTATCCAGTACAGTTTTGGGTTATAAGTACTCAGCCGAACGGTTGCCACATAGCTTTCTTGCTCGTCATCGCTTTCAATGCTGTAGGAAGGGGATTCCGCGTCCTCTATGCTGATGTACGGCCCGTATTCTTCCAAGCAGTGAACTTCAAGCAAGATGTTGAGTTCGATGTCAGGAGACTTGGCCCTGGCCTTGGCTTCGTGTTCGTCGCTTGGTGTTCTGTCCGGATAGTTTGGCACCTTCACTCCTCCATCGTTTTCCGGCTGAGCGAATTGGAAACCGATGTTGAGATTGTCATCTCTCCTAGCAGGGCCGCTCCCAGCACCGCGCGCTAGAACAGTAGAACAGTGGATGGCGGCCGTCAAGCAGTACGTCGGTTCGGCACAAGGTCCTCAGATGTGTCATACAACCTAGGAGACATCAAGGACATCCCGGTGATGCACGAGGATGCCCCGTTATAAGAACGGGTACGTGATTTGACGGAGGGTCCGCCGCTTTCACAGTCCCATCCACAACTCAAAGATGGTTCTGCCTACCGTCAACTTAGGCCCTCAAAACAAGACTTTCACCTGACTCCCCCCCGCCCCCTCTGCGGTGAATTTTCTTACCCCCTCTCCCGTCGGAGGCTGTCTCATAAGTAGGTTATCTTGTTGAAAATACAGAGGTTCTAGGGGTAAGTTCGTGTTGTTGCACCTGCTTTAGGAGAAGTGGCATG
>JAPOPA010000223.1 GCA_026713145.1 Chloroflexota bacterium | reverse complement strand
CCGTGGTGTCGACGCCCCAATCGTTCATCAGCCTCGCGAGATTGCTGGGTATCGTCTCGTCGTCCGGTGCTCCCTCGCCCCAGACAGTCGACCCGCCGAACACCCATATCTTGAGCGAGTCCCCGGCGTCGGAGTTGTTTGTCATCCGCCGAATGCCCTCGTGGTCGATGTTGACAAGGTCGCCGGGGTGGTACCGTCTGTCCCAAATGGTGTACGGCTCGTAGACGATGCGCTCGGTCGCGTGGAACTCGCGGAAGAGCGTCGCTACATCGTAGGCGGCCCCGTCATAGGCCGGGGCGAACTGCCGCTCGTCGAGCGCGCCGGACGCGCTATCGAAGACCGGCGGGCTGAAGAACCGGTGGTCGATGGCCGACGCCGCCCGTCCCAGCAGATCGACGGCCACGACCGCCAGGACGGTCAGTCCCAGAATCGCGAGGGCGGTCTTGAATCGCTCCGTCTTCACGGTTTTGGTGGGGGAGAGCCAGATTGACCACTAGAGGTCGGCTTCCTAAAATACGTTCAGCGCCGCGTCGTCTGGGTAACGCGAAGGCTAACCGTTTCGTGTCGTCTCTCGTTTACTTTATATGAACGACGGGGCCTGTGCATGCCACGCGCCGTGTGCCGCCTCACAACTTGTCATAGGAGCCTCTCATTAGCCATGATGGACCTTGCGGGCGTACGTCAGATAAACGAGATGGTGGAGAAGGAAGCCCCGTTCGTCCACGATCTTGTGGCCGAGATTCGGAAGACGATCATCGGCCAGGACCGGCTCGTCGAACGGGCCCTTGTGGGGTTGCTGGCCGACGGGCACATTCTGCTGGAGGGCGTGCCGGGCCTGGCGAAGACGCTGCTGGTCAAGACGATAGGCGAGGCGATCCACGGCGGGTTCGCTCGCATCCAGTTCACCCCCGACCTTTTGCCCGGCGACCTCATCGGGACGCAGATTTACAACCCCCGCACCAGCGAGTTCAGCGTCCGCAAGGGTCCGATTTTTGCGAACCTGATTCTCGCCGACGAGGTGAACCGCGCTCCCGCCAAGGTACAGAGCGCGCTGCTGGAGGCCATGCAGGAGAAGCAGGTCACGATAGGCGACGAGACCTATCCCATTACTCCGCCATTCCTCGTTCTGGCAACGCAGAACCCCATCGAGCAGGAGGGCACGTACCCCCTGCCTGAAGCGCAGGTCGACCGCTTCATGCTGAAGGTGATCGTAGACTACCCCGAGCGTTCCGAGGAGCGTGAGATCATTGAGCGGATCACGTCGGGTCCGCTGCCTGAGGTCAAGCCGGTCATCGACCCGCAGTACATCCTGAACGCGCGGGATATCGTCCGGCAGGTGTACGTCGACGAAAAGGTGAAGGACTACGTGCTCGACCTCGTGATCGCCACGCGCGACCCCGGGGTTGCGGGGCAGGACGAGCTGAAGAACCTCATCTCCTATGGCGCTTCGCCTCGCGCAGGCATCTTTCTGATTTCGGCGGCACGGGCGCACGCGTTCCTCAAGGGTCGCGGTTACGTCACGCCGGATGACGTCAAGCAGCTTGCGCCCGACATCCTCCGGCACCGCGTCATCACGACGTTCGAGGCCGAGGCGCAGGAGGTCACGTCCGCGGAGATCGTCCAACGCATCCTGGACAACATCGAAGTCCCGTAACGTCCTCACACACTCACCCCAACCCTCTCCCGCGAACGGGAGGGGGCAGGAATCCAGAGAATCGGGCCACAGGAACACGATGACACCGCAACGCATCCCAACGACATGCTGACGAACGAGTTGATCGCCAAGATCCGGCGAATTGAGATCACGACCCGGAAACTCGTCAACGACAGTTTCGCCGGCGAGTACCACTCCGTGTTCAAGGGCCGCGGCATGGAGTTCGTCGAGGTGCGCCAGTACCACCCCGGCGACGAGGTACGCACCATCGACTGGAATGTGACGGCGCGCACGGGAGAGCCTCACATAAAGAGCTACGCCGAGGAGCGGGAGCTTACGGTGATGCTCGTGGTCGACGCGAGCCGATCCGGGGACTTCGGCACGAGGAACCGCTTCAAGCGTGAGCTCGCCGCCGAGCTCGCCGCAGTCATGTCCTTCGCGGCGACGACGAACAACGACAAAGTCGGCCTGCTGGTCTTCACCGACAGGGTGGAACTGCTCATCCCGCCGCGCAAGGGGCGGAGCCACGTCCTTCGCATGGTGCGCGATCTGTTGGTGTTCGAGCCGGAGGGAACGGGCACTGATATCCGGCTTGCTCTCGAAACGATCAACGTGCTCCTCAAGCGGCGGAGCATCGTGTTCGTCATCTCCGATTTCCTTGCGGAGCCGGAGTCTTATCGGCAGGCGCTCTTCGCCACAAGCAGGCGGCACGACGTCGTGGCATTCGACCTCGACGACCCGCTGGAGCGCGAGATAGCCGACGTGGGGATCATCGCCTTGGAGGACGCCGAGACGGGGCTGCTCCGCTGGGTGGATACGAGCAGTTCGGCGTGGAGAAGGACGTTCTCCGAGAAGGTAGCGCGCTTCGTCGAGGAGAAACGCGAGGTCTTCTCCTCTGCGGCAGTCGACCGCGTGAACGTCACGACGGACAAGGACTACGTCGCCGAGGTCGCCTCGTTCTTCAAGAACCGGCTCCGAAGGCTAGCGCGGGGAGTGTAGGCGTGTCACGCGTGTCACATTCCGCATTGCGCAATTCGTATCGGGTCTGGCTTCCGGCGCTCATCGCAGTAGCAGTGGCGGTCGGGGGTTTCGGCACGGCGGTTGCCCAGGAAGACATATTGTCCAAGGTTGATATTTCATTTGAGGTGGCCCCGGCCAACGTAAGTTTTGCGGACGAGGTCATCTTTACGCTGGAGGTCACCCACCCTGACGACTATAGCGTCGTGGTGCATAAGCTGCCGCGTGACTGGGGACAATTCGAGGTCAGGGAACAGTCCCAAGCACAGACCGTTCTCAACGACGACGGAACGAAGACGATGAGCCAGACGATCAGGGCGGTGGTGTTTGGCAGGGGTACGGTGCAGACACCCGATCTGCCCATTTCCGTTCGAAGCCCGGATGGGACTGTTGAGCAAGCTTTCCCGATTCCGAAGGAATTGAACGTGGGATCGGTCCTACCCGGTCCGGACGCGGAGCCAATGGACATCCGACAGCAGGCCGAAATTTCCACCCCCCCATGGGATGACCCTGTCGCCCGCACTTCAGCCCTCCTGATCGTGCTGGCCGGACTATTGGCGGGTGCTGTGGTTGCTGCTTACCTGATTCGCCGTAGGCTACAAGGGGCGCCGTTGCCGGTTGTGGATACGCGAACGCCGTGGGAGATCGCCATTGACGAGCTTGACCGCATAGAGCGGCTCGATCTGCCGGAGGATGGGCTGTTCAAGGAGCACTACACGCTCGTCGCCGACACCATGCGAGTCTACGTCCAAGCCATGTACCTCCGCGACGTGAGCCCCGTTGACGCCATCGACATGACGACGGACGAGATATGGGAGGCGCTGAGGCGGACGACGCTGAACTACGATGACGCAAAGCTCGTTCTCGACCTCCTACGCGAGGCCGACCTCGTGAAGTTCGCCAAGTACACGCCCGCCGTGTCTCAGTCCTACGAGGCCTCCGGCCAGGCGCGGTACATCGTGGAGGTCACGCGGCCCGCCTTCCAGCCGGAGGAGCCGTCGCAGAACGGGACATATACTCAGCAGGAGGCGCCGGCTTGAGCGACCTGAGCTTTGGGTCTCCGTGGCTGCTGCTCCTCTTGCCGGGAGTCGGTCTCCTTGCTGCCCTGCCCTACGTGTGGAAGCGGCAGATGTCCCCCGTTGGGATGAGGTATGCCGAAACGGGGCTCGTATCGGCAATCGGGAGTTCCGTGCGCCTCAGGGTGATGCCGTTCGTTTCGGGACTGCGCTTCGTGGCTCTCGCACTCGTGATTGTCGCCGTAGCGAGGCCGCAATCAGCGGACGCGCGGGAGGTCATTCGGGGCGAGGGAGTGGACATAGCAATTGCCCTCGATATTTCGGGCAGCATGGGGCAGCAGGACTTCGACCCGCACAGGCTCGACGCGGCCAAGGAGATCATCGCCGACTTCATCGAGGAGCGAAAGTACGACCGTATCGGCCTTGTCGTATTCTCGCGGGACGCATTCGTGCAGAGTCCGCCCACGCTCGACCACAACGTTCTCCTGCGCCTGTTGGGCGATGTGGACCTTGCCGACAGGCTGCGAATTCAGGACGGGACGGCCATCGGCAGCGGCATGGCGACCGCTGCAAACATGCTGAAGGACTCGACCGCGAAGAACAAGCTCGTGACCCTGCTCACGGACGGCGTCAACAACGCGGGCGATCTCGATCCCGTCACGGTGGCCACGGCCGCCGAGGCTCTCGAAATCAAGGTGTACACGATCGGAGTGGGCAGGCCGAACCGTACCGGCCTCGATCCGCAGTTGGGCCCGTTCGGCGGGGGCGTCGTGATGCAGCAAGGCTCGCTCGACGAGGAGACGCTCCGACAGATTGCCGAGATCACGAACGCAAAATACTACCGCGCGACGGATGCCGATGCGCTTCGTGGCATATACGAGGAGATCAACGCCCTGGAGAAGTCGGAGATCGAGGTGCTCCACTTCACGACCTATCGCGAGCTTGCGGTATGGTTCCTGGTCCCGGCCCTGCTGCTGTTCCTGCTGGAGCTGCTCCTCTCTCAGACCGTATTCAGAAAGATACCGTGAGATGACATTCGGCGCGCCACAATATCTGTATGCCCTGATAGCACTTCCCGCGCTTGTGGTCTTCCTGCGGTGGGCGTTCATGCGCCGCGCCGCGTCCGTGCGCCGCATCGGAGATCCCGCCCTCATCGAGCGGTTGAGCATAGCCGTCAACCGGGGGATGCGCCGACGCAGGCTCGTCCTCTGGTTCATCGGCATCACCCTGATCATCGTCGCTCTCGCCCGTCCTCAGTGGGGCAGCGACGTGCAGATCGTCGAGCATCGTGGCGTGCAGGTGATGGTCGCACTTGATATATCGCGCAGTATGCTGGCGCAGGACCTCAAGCCCACGCGGCTCGACCGCGCCAAGCTCGAAATAGCCGACATGATGTCGCAGCTCACCGGCGACGAGGTCGGGATCGTCCTGTTCTCCGGGGCGAGCTTCATCCAGTTCCCGCTAACGTTCGACTACGCGACGGCGCGGACCTACCTCCGCGGCGCGAGTCCCGACATCATCTCGCGGCAGGGCACCGCGATAGACAAGGCGATCGATACGGCAATGACGGGGTTCAACGAAGAGCGGGTGAGCCAGAAGATCATCGTCATCATGACGGATGGGGAGAACCACGAGGGAGACCCGGTTGCGAAAGCGCGCGAGGCGGCAGAGCAGGGCGCGGTCATCTACACCGTGGGATTCGGTTCGCCGGAGGGTGAACCCATCCCCGTGCACGACGCTCGGGGCAACGTCATCGGCTACCATGAGGACGACCAAGGGAGGGCCGTTCTTTCGGCGTTGGACGAGGCCACGCTGCAGGAGGTCGCGCGGGCGGGCGGGGGCACATATTTCAGGGCGGCGGAGCGCGGGGCCATAGGGGGCCTCGTCGACGAGATACAGTCGTTCCAGGATGAGACCCTTGAGAGCGATTTCAACCGAACGAAGATCGAGAGATTCCAGATATTCCTGCTGGCGGGCATACTCTCGCTCGTTGTGGCCGAGGTGATGACCGACCGTATGTCGCTATCGCTTTGGAGACGGCGCACGACCGTCGTCGAGGAGGTGGGGCATGCTTGATCTGAGGATAGTGATCGTCGCGTCGGCGCTCGCACTCTTTCTGGCGGCATGCTCACCTACTCCCGCGCAGGTGAATAATTCGGGACACGAGTCGTTCGCAAATGAAGACTACGGCGCCGCCCTCGACGCCTATGAAGACGCACAGGAACGAGCGCCCGAGAGGGGTGAGCCGTACTACAACGCCGCGAACGCACAGTATCGCATGGAGAGCTACGACGAGGCGCTTCGGGACTACGATGAGGCGCTGAAGTACGCCGACGACCCGCTGCGGGCGCAGGGGTTCTTCAACAGGGGTAACGTATACTTTACTGCAGAGCAGTTCCCCGAAGCGATCGAGGAGTATAAGGAGGTTCTGCGGATTCAGCCCGAGAACGAGGACGCAAAGCACAATCTCGAACTGGCGATGTCGATGCTGCCTCAAGAGGAACAGGGCGAAGAACCGGACGAGAACCAGGAGCCCGGCCCGCAGGAGCAGGAACAGGAGCAACAACAGCAGGAGCAACAGGACCAGCAAGACGAGGAGAACGAACAGGAGCAGCAAGAGCAGGAGAACGAAGAGCAGCAGGACGAACAGGACGAACAGGACGAACAGCAGCAGAATAACGAGCAGGATAACGAACAACAGGAGCAAGAGCAGCAACAACAACAGCCCGCTCAGACCGAGCCGATAACTGAGGAGCAAGCGCGGGAACTGTTGGAAAGGGTGAGCGAGGACGCCCAAACCCTGCAGGAACGACTGCAGCAGGTGCTCGTCTCGCCCGGTGCTGAGCCGACGAATCCCTGGTAGACACCGAAGTGCAAAATTCCCGGAACATACGACGGTTCGTAGCGGGCATCACTCTCGCGGCAGCCCTCTTCGTGTTGGCGGTACCGGCCGTGTATGCGCAGCAGCAGGACATCGAGGTCTCCGCGGAGGTCGACAAGACCGAACTTGCCGTCGGGGAGGAGCTCAACCTCCGAGTCAGGATAACCGGGTCGCTAAATCCCCGACAGCCGGTAATCCCAAGCCTCGATGGGCTTCGGCCAACGGGCCGCCCTTCGGTAGGACTTGAGACTTATGTCCTAAACGGCAATAGCGTTTCCACGTACACCTATCGCTATCAGTTTGCCACGACAAAGGTGGGGAAGGTGACGATTGATCCAATCTCGGTTACGGTCAGTGGTCAGACGTATCGCACCGATCCCATCGATATTGAAGTGTTCCAAGGGCTTGTCGTGCCGACACCGAATCCCAGCGTGTCCTCTCAACAGGAAGTACCGTCGGCGGACGGTTCGATGTTCGTCTCGGCGTCCGTCGACGACGACACGCCATATCTCGGCCAGCAGATCACGTACACCTTCAAGTTCTACCGCCGCGCCGCGCTTTTCCCGTCAGTTGGACGTTTCGGCCAGCCCCGTTTCTCGCCCCCCGGCTTTTCCGGGTTCTGGAACGGCCAGGAGACGGACCAGGAAGAGTACATGGAGACGATAGGACCCAACCGGTACCAAGTCGTGGAGCTCAAGACGTTACTCTTCCCGACGGTTGTCGGGACGCTGGTGATAGAACCGGCAGGGTTGAGGGTGCCCATCGATTTCTTCGAATCGCCAAATTACCTGGAAAGCGATCCCATCGTCGTCGAGGTGCTGGCCCTGCCCCCTGGGGCCCCAGCGGGGTTCACCGGCGCGGTCGGCAAATTCAACATCTCGGCCGAAGTCGACAGCACGGACGGCAAGGTCAACGAACCCGTGCAACTCACCGTACGGGTCGTGGGCGAGGGCAATATCGAGTCGCTCCCGAACCCCGCGTGGCCCGAATTCGAGGACTGGCGCATGTTCGAATCGCCGTCCAGTTCGTCCAGCAGAGTTATCGACGGGCGGCTCGTGGGAACT
>JAPOPA010000163.1 GCA_026713145.1 Chloroflexota bacterium | reverse complement strand
CCCATCTTGATCAGCTTGACCTGCACGCTCCGCAGCGACCAGTGCTTGAACGCCAGAATGAACAGAGACAGACGCACCCGGTTGGCCACGAATCGATGGAAGGACAGCCGAGTCCAGTTCAGCGCGTACTTCCCTTCCTTGATCCACTGCTCGGCTGTCCCTCTACCATTGTAGAATCGCACCACTCCTTCGGGGACTACCGTCATGTTCGTGAAGATGAAGCCCACCCGAGGGAACAGCTCTCCCTGATACCACTCCACCTTGGCCACCACACGCCGAGCGCGGTCCCCACTCTCAGCACGATACCAAAAGTCGTCGTACAGGATCACTGGACGCTTCGGCGGCCTCCCCACAGGTCGTATCAGCAGTGGAGCGATCTCGCATTGCAGCACCTTGTTGCTCGGCAGCCGTATTGCGTAGAAGACTCGCCGCTCCTCCAAGTACTCATAGATGTCCGGCTTGGCGAATGCGGCATCGGCCCGAAAGTACCGGCGCACTCCCTTCTCCTCGTACCGCGAAAGGATCGGTTCCAGCACCTGCCTCCACATGTGCGCGCTATGTACGTCCCCCGCACGGAGCATCGCGCCCTCGCAGTCACCGAACTGGTTGAACACGAATAAAGGGTGATAGCACGTGCTCCCAAAGTGACCGTTGTACGATGCTCCCTCCTGTTCTCCATGCACCGGGCTCTCCGAACTGTCCTTGTCCAAGATCACCCGCCGGTGCGGCGTGCGGGACATAGCTCTATCCACCCACTTAGCATTCAGTCGATCCAACCCCTCCAAGTTGCCGTCTTGGGTGAGCACCTCGGTCTCGAACCGGCTCATGGTGTTGGTGCTGGCGGCCGGTCTCTCAGGACCATCTCGCCGTCCAACGATGACCCGCATCGTCGGATCGTCGGCCAACCGTTCAGCGTCGTTGGTATCCTTGTAGCCTGCCAGACGACTGTACACCGACTGCCTGAGGAGGCCCACCAATCGGTGCTGGACGTTACGACCGCCCCGACTCTCCTACAGACACTCATTCTCCGTCTCCGTCAGTCCCAGTGCATAATCCAACTTGCGACAGGCCAACAGTCAGGCGTCTGAGGTGATGGTGGCGCCGCGAAACTCCAACCGTACACGTCGGTCGAAACGGAGCGTGGCGCGGGGGCTGGTGCTTTCACCCATTGGGTGCCTCCAGAGTAGGTACGTTATCAAGAACTAAAGCTGTCGATCATGACCAGCATAGCACTCATGATAACTGATATGATCCGTTATTCAGCTATAACGGTCGCCTATGTTGTTGATAACGGCACGCCATGCAGGGTTGATATGGGAAATGTGGGGTATAAATGCAGGCATACACGGCGTGTGGTTTCCACATATGAGCTATGGCGAGTGATGTTGTCCGCTGCACAGGACGAACAGTTTCACGCACCATAAATCCAATTCAAGCAGGGATACCAGGACCTTGTCCCAAACCATGCCCTCCATCAATGTCAAGCAACCAAAGTAGACATGGTACTGGGCATCAGCACTCTTACCAAGTGTCCACCAACGTGCCGATCAACTGCTCTACTAGCAGAACCCGTTCGCGGCAGCTGGCGTCGTCTCTGACCAGCTTCACGCGAGTCTGATGGGCAGACTTGGCTCCCTTCAATGCGGTCCAAAGCACCTACTCAGACTGTTGGCGAACCAGACGTTGGGGGTGCACAGAGATCGAATTGAGGAGTGTTGCCGGCCTGCCATGCCTTAGCCGTGGCTGCCTCGAAATCGCCTGCGCTAATCACACGAAGCCCGTCATAGAGCAGGTACCGGAAGCGAAAGGTCTGGCCATGCAAGCGTTTGGCTGAGTCTGAGGCATCGCCGTGCCGCACACATTTGTCAGCCACGGTGGTTTAGGCCGAATATCCTCTCTTCACGCTCACTCTCAGCGGCGCGGTCCCGAAAGTTGCTGAAGATTCTCATGCCTGCATCGATAATCTCGCCACGGCGGTTATCGTTCTTGTGATCGAGATTTGAGTAAGCATCGACTTTCTCCTGCCAATGGTGACTGTCTTCGCCTGACCACAGGCTCTCGGAGGACGTGGTGGCGCCCACAATCGCCTCCGGCCGCCATCCACGGTTGAGAGCGAACAATGCCCGTTCCATCCAAGGCTCGCTCGGTCCGCGTCGCAGACTCACCCAGTGAATGTCCTTGAGATCAGATCGATCAAGTAGGGCCTCCATAGTGTCGAGGTCCGTCCCCACGAGTTCTGTCACGATATCTTCCAGAGGGTACGGTACCGTGTGGGCGGGAATCGCTTCGATCAGGTCTCTGCGAACCCCCATAGGCAACCTGCGGATCCCCTCTACCAAGGTATGCGGTAGAATTCTTTGGGCGGTCGAACCGCTCTCCAATCGGCCATACCAGGCGCAAAGCCATTCGGCGAATAGGGCGGGGTCGCGCTTGAGAATCTCTGAATACCAAGACTCATCTGGAGGACCTGCTAAGAACACTTCGCGCCAACGAGCCTGTCCTGCCTCGGAAAGGTCAGTCACTTTTGTCTTCCCTTCCCCGCACGCGATAGCTATGGCTGAGTCGCGCGCAACGACCGGGTTCGGAGCATCCAATAGGCGCTCGACGGTCTCAGCGTCCACCTCGCCTCGTACGAGCAGCCACTCAATACTGTCGTGGTGCTCCCCACCCAGCCTTGAAATTCCTTTAGTCTTGAGATCCTCGTCGACGGGATGCGTGAGAATGATCTGCAAGGCTGCCCACGAGTACCAATCGTCATCGAGAAGCTCCGTCAACACGCCCTGACAACCCACGACGTCATCATTGATGGAACGTCGAAGGAATGGCACCAGCAGATCGGGGGACGCTTGACGTCGGACGAGCGCATCGACCCAGGTTAGGGGCTCGGCATTTGACTCGGCGAAGAGTTGCGCCAGACGTGGCGTTAGGCGTGGGTATGTGATTCCGGCGGTGGTGGCTTCCAGGTCAGATCCATGCAGAACTTCAATTTTCTCATCTATCGGTCGCGACTCTAAGTCTTGGGCCAACGCAACGACTGCCGCATCGGCGCTCCGCTGCCATTCTTCGTAATCTTCACTTCGCCGATCCTGAGGAAACAAGGCTTCGAATTCACGCGGAATCGCAATTTCAAGATCGAATACCACGCCGTAGGAACTGAGCTGTCGCAGCACGCCCGGGCGTTCGGCGAGAATGTTCGCCAATTCCTCAATGACGCGCGGGGCAACTCCGCGAATCGCGCGCTCCGCAGCCTCAAATGATGACCCTCCCGGGGCTAGGGTCCTCGGAAAGACCCAAGAGTGCAATTCGGCGATAAGCGGCCCTACAGGGCCGTCCTTTTCCCGTTCAACGATTCCAAGAACCCGATCCCAGAGTGGGGCTAGCCCCGCCACGATCTCCGGTGGCAACGGAGCCTCCATGATGGTGATTGTGTTCCCAAGCCCAGGATCCTGATGTGTTCTGCGCCTCTGGGGTCGTATCGCGTGTGCCAGGGCGCGAATTCCGATTCCAACGTCTCCGCCCGCTTGGAGCCAGCCATCAATTGCCTCGATTGCGGCCTTTCTGACTTCGACCGGTCGGTCTGATGCCGCAATGTGATCGCCTATGGCTCGCAATGGGTGGTTTGGAGAGTTGTGCTCAGGGCGATAGTCGCCGACCGCTGATTCCAATAACAGAGTAAGCGTGGTGTTAGGGGCTATTTCCGCGCGGTGGGCTTGCCGAATGATTTCGGCTCGGAATTGCGGCCAAAGCTCAAGGGCCTCTTGGAGTTCCTTTGCGCCCAAGAGAGCAAAGGCGACGGCTGACTCAGAGTCGCGGTCATCTACGAGGTCGCGTACAAAGTTGTGATCGAGTTCAGCGCCGCGGTGAATCGCACCCAACAGTGGGGCTGCGGCTTGCCGAACGTCGTCCAAGTGCCGTAGCGAGGCACTTAGGTCGAGCGAACCCGCACCCGACAGATAGACGTCCCGCACTAGGGCGTATCGCAAATCCTCCGGCTGGACACGTAGACGAACAACCTGGCCAGCCACGTAAGCTTCATCCAGAGTCCCACCGGACGCAAGACCTCGAATCAGCTCGGAAACTCTTGGCAGCGCGATACCAAGCGCTCGGCCAACCTGGGCGAGTGTGACTCCGTAGCGTCCTGAAAGCGCAAGAAACCCAAGCACATATCTGCTGTCGACGCCGATCGACCTCGAATACCATTCAACGATGTCACGACGGAGCACATCACCAGATGTAACCTCTCTCAAGCCGCCCGCTAGCGACGCGTGTGCAAGGGTGACCGCGAGTCCAACGCGGCCCCGTGCCTGATCCACAAGATGTGCTTGGAGTGCGACCGGACCCAAAATGCCCATCTCCTCGATGACTCTGAGAATCTGATCGCGTTCAAGTTCCTTGATCTCGAATTGCGCCGCACCGGGAAGCGCTCCTGAAACTTCTTCCACTCTTCCCGGCCAGGTGACTGCCGCTATCGTGAAATCTGTACTCATCTGAGTCCGAAGCTGCCGTAGCATGATCAGTCGATCTCCATTAAGGTGAGCATCGTCGACCACGATCCTCGACGGCTGCATGTCCAGAACGGCATCTTCAACCTCTTGGATGGCCCAGCCGTCGTCAAATAGTCCCCAGTCATGATCCATGAGTTGCTGAAGTAGAAACGTTTTGCCTATTCCGGGCTTTCCGATGACAACAACATCGGATTCAATTGTTTTCAACTGCTCAAGCTCTTGGTCTCTTCCGACGAGGGGGATCTCCGGCGTAGGGCGACGGGTGGCAGGCAACTGAGACAGCGCGCGGGCTTGACCAGGAACTCCGAGAAGCTTTCGCCGCCAAGCCGCGTTTCTATAGAGCCCCGCGATGAAGTCCGCACGACCATGGACGGCAGCTAGGCGGACACCGAACTGGTGGCGAAGTTGTTGGTCTAGCTCGAGCCAGCGACGACCCGTGACTGTCCTAGAGGTCGCGAACACGACCACGCGACGTTCACCTCCAGCATCGATGTGACTCTTCACACTGCGCTCGAGATTTCCACGGACGTCTTGCTGGACGGTGGCTACAAGGAAGAATGGGGTACTGTCAGCAAGTTCCCCTATTCCGTCCATCCCCGCGTCGTTACCGCCCTCGACCGGGCGCAGCGTCGGGTAGTAATCTCGCAACAGATCGACAGCACATCGCTCGAATGTTGCGCCGTCGAGCGGTTGGGCGATTGCTTCACCAATTGCGCGATGCAGCGTGTCAGGCATGCGAACGCACTCCAGAGAATGGACTAGAGACTCAGTCTAGCATCCCCGTGGTTCCCTTGAGTGATCATACGGCTCTAGTTCCTCATCACGTAGGGAGACGGTACGCATTCTCAGCGATTTGGAGGTCTGACAAAAGCGTTGAATTCCATCGTCTCAGGGATGTGGCTGGGCATCGAGAGTGCATAGACAGATCCCTCAGCCAGAGCGCGTTGGAGCGAGAGGGCACAAAAACAAAGTCTGTCAGAGCCCATCTGAACTGGGAGTGTCGATAATGGAAGCAACTTTGCTTTGCCAAGAGCACCGCCTCATAGTCGACCAAGAGAAAGCAAAGGCAGGCTTCGAACCGGAGGAGTCATCAACGCCGTGATCTCCTTCATCCCTAATGGTCAATGTTACCGGAAGCGGTAGTGGAGTCAGTGATTCCAAGTATCTACTGGGCCAGTTAACTCCAAGCACCCATCCTGAAGGGATGTCCGTCAGAAGGGAAGCGTCTTTCAAGGCATCTACGTTCCCCGCAACATCACTGACTACTGCGGCAGCTTCATGGATGTAATCCCTTTCGAGGGATTACATCGAGAGGCCCACTGTAATGCAATGGGGGCGTACAGGGAATCACGTTTTGAGACAAGTTGTACTTCAGGGCCGATGCGAACCTGAAACAGGGTGAAATCACCCCCCTACAGGACGTAAGCGGGGAACACCTTCTGTCAGGGGCCGGTTGCGGTCGGCTGGTACATCAATCGTAGCTGAGAGTGTCCATGTTGTACCACCCGGACATGAGGCAGGTGAGTACATGCGCCGTAGCTAAGAGTGTACATGTTGTACACCGGGGGACGAGACGGATGACTACTGACGAAACGATCAGTGAAAACGGTGGCGACGCCGAGGAGTTACACCATGACCGGCTCATGGCGCTTCTTCACGATCTCGTGCGGAATCATGGCGGTCGAAGGGGTGCAGCGAGGGTGCTGGGGATCGACCGCCGGACCGTTGCAGCGTGCATGGGCGGTAAGGGTATGGCCTGGCGGATTCGTGAGGCGTTGGAACGGGTGCTTCAGGAGGGCGTTGGTTCTGCTGCGGAGCGGGAGCGAAGGCGCAACGAGGACCTCGAACGGCGTGTGGAGCAATTGGAGGGCTGGAGGGAGTCTGTGGAGGAGGCGAAGGACGGGGGCATGGAGTCCATCGAAGCTCTGCGGGAGGAGTATACTCGGAAGTTTGGTCAAGTGGAGCGACGACTCAATCGTGTGGAGGCGCAGTGGGGATTCAACAACGAAGTGGAGGACCCT
>JAPOPA010000107.1 GCA_026713145.1 Chloroflexota bacterium | reverse complement strand
GTGGCCGCGCCCGCCCCGAGCACGGTAGGCGAAGCCGCAGCCCGCGCCGCCGGCTGGCTGGCCGCTGCATCCGCGCTCGGAAAACACGACAGCCGGGATGCGCCTCACGTGATCGTCACGCCGGAGAGGTCATTCGACCAGTCGCGCGTCGTTGCGGGGATCGAGAGAGCCCTTAGCCAATACGGCTTCGCCGTCGCGACCATCCAAGAAAACGTCCGTGACACGCATGGCCGACCTCTGATCGGGGACGGCGCCCCGCTCCACGTCGATGATTTCGGCAACGAGTACCACGAGGGAGCAGGCCGATACCTGACTACCCTCGTCGCCAACCACCTCGGAGTTCGAGTCCGGTACGACCGGCCCGGGACCATCCAGCGGTCGATGGCCGAACTCGTGTCATCGGTCGATGCACGGGAGGCTGAGGAAGCAGGCCGCTCCGCGGTGCGATACGCGCTGGACGGTGAGACGAACCAAATGGTCTCGATAGTCCGCGTTGCCGACGATCCCTATGCTTCAGAGACAGGGCTAACTGCCCTCGAACCCGTGGCGGGCGCCCACAAGTCCATGCCCTCGGAATTTCTCGACTCCGAGGGTCTCCCGACCGGCGCATTCCTCGACTACGCCCTCCCTCTTATCGGGGCCCCCCTACCCACGTTTGGGAGAATCGCGTGAGGCGCCTGCTAACATGGTTCCCATTAATCTCCTGATACAATCACGCGGAACGAGGAGACTACGGCAGATTGCACCGAAGCAACTCATTGGACTCCCGACACGTTTAGGAATTCAAGAGGTCGCGCAGAAGATCGACGTAGAACCTAAGAATATATTGGCGCAGTCAACACGAAATTGTATGAGCGGAAATCTTCACTCTCAGGGAGGTGTATCTTGAGCGCACTGAAGAATAAATGGGTCTGGTTCGGCGCGGGACTGGTCGTAGGGATCCCGGTTGTTGCATTCGGCTGGTGGCTCTTAGCGCCACTGTTCCTCGATACCGAGGTAAACGAGGAGTTCCCCCTCACGGAGAACGCGACCATCCCATCAAACATCTCCCAGTCCGAGGCTGAGACCGTCATGATGACCATGGCGAAGGTTGAGACCAAAATGGACGAGGAAATGCCCAAGGAAATGATGGAGGCGACCAACGTCGTCGTCAAGTCGGGGAATTTCCGGGACGGCGACAGTTTCCATAAGGGAGAGGGTACCGCGACAATCTACAGGCTCGCCGACGGCCAACAAGTCCTGCGCTTCGAGGACTTCAAGGTGACGAACGGCCCCGACCTACGAGTCCTATTGGTGAACCACTCCAACCCTGAGGGGAGAGGCGATCTCGATTCAGGCTACGAAGAGCTTGGAAAGTTAAAGGGGAACGTCGGGAACCAGAACTACACCATCCCCAACAGCATCGACGTGGACGACTACGGCTCCATCGTCATCTACTGTAAGCCGTTCCATGTCGTGTTCAGCGTGGCATCGCTGAATTAGGGTACGACGCGAGAAGCGGTCAAGGAGCAGTCCGATGATGCAGGGTGTGACTCCTGTCCTCGGAGTGTCAGACTCGAAGGCGGCGCAAGAATTCTATTGCGGCAAGCTGGGCTTCGAGTTGCAGTTTGCGTACCGACCCTTCCGTGATCACGACGATCCCTGCCACATGGGAGTGAAGCGTGACGACGCCGTGATGCGGCTCTCCTCGTTCTCTGGCGATGGCGTGCCGAAGACCGGCGTCATCATATGGACGGACGATGTAGATTCCCTGCATGAGGAGTTCGTGTCGAAGGGCGTGCCGATTGATACACCGCCTATCGACCAAGTATGGGGCTTACGCGAGATGCACATTCGCGATGCGGACGAGAACAAGCTGTCCTTCGCCCAGGCTCTGGTTACAGAGTAGAGCGATCCGTGGTGTTCGAGGACTGGGTTCGTAGTGACCGAGTACGGATATCCAGTCGCTACATTATCCTGCCAAGGCGAGGATTATTGGTAATGCCGGGGATGCGTCCCCTGCGTGCGACGGGGCGTCCGTCCACCTCATGGATGTCCATGTGAAACGGGTTCGGACCGGTGGCGGCGATGTACGCGCCGATTCCGAAGGTGTTGACGGGTGCTTCCGCTTCTACAAACTCGGTGATGCGCTCAGGGTTCATCCCGCCGCTCACCATGATTTCGACGTGGCGGAAGCCGGACAGGTCGAGCCGCGCTCGCACTTCTTTGACGAGGTCGGGAGTCACGCCGCCCCTGGTCGAAGGCGTGTTGATCCGTATGCCACGCAGCTTCTCGCGAAGGGCGCGTGAGACGGCAAGGGCTTCCTCGCTCTCATCCCGGAAAGTATCCACCAAGGCCACGCGCGGCACCTCTTGTGGCATGTGCTTGTCCAGCGCCTCCATAGCCTGAACGGTCCCACCCATCAGGAGGGACAGAGAGTGCGGCATGTTGCCAGAAGGAGTGATTCCCGCCAGTCGAGCGCCCTGGATGGTTGAGCATGAGACACATCCGCCGACGACGGCGCAATAGCCCAGTATCCCGGCAACGTCCGGGTGTACATGCCGAGCGCCTAGGGCGAGTACCGGCGTTCCCTTAGCCGCATTGACGCACTCCCGCGCCGCGGACGCGTAGCCCGTGCTCTGTGCAAGGATCCCACTAATGGCAGTCTCGTAAAGGCCGACCGAGCTGTAGGGGGCCTTAACACGAAGGGCAACCTCTCCCGCTTCGATGGGGTCGCCTTCGTTCAGGGCCCAGACTTCGATTCCGCTTTCGGGAAGGACGCGAGACAACAGGCCTCGCACCTCTGCGACACCGCAGAAGATACCTCCTCGTCGAGGGGAAAATTCCAGAGAGACGGTAGGGTTGACCCCCTCGTTGCGAAGGATGGTGAGCGTTCGCTGCAAGTAGACATCTGCAGTCTCGCCTACCAATAGGGATCGACGTATCTCGAAATCGGCATTTACCATGCATTCACCTGTGTTTTGGCGAGTAGACTCGCCCTGTAATGGCGAGCCGAACCTATTGCCGCAGGTATGGTAGCGCGCTAACCTCGGCTATTTCAAGCATACTCCCTGGCCGGTAAGTCAGCGGTTGAAGCGGTCAGAGACTCGGGAGTTTCGCCTCAAGGCCTTCATCAAGCTCGATTTCCAGCGTTGCCATGATGCGCGCCAGCATCGAGTAGTAGCCGACGAGCACGAGAAAGTCCAGGGTCTGCGCCGGGCCGAGCAGGTGCTCAATTGCCTTGAAAGTCGGGGTACTCATCGCTCCGTCTCGTACTAGCTCTTTGACGCCCTGAACATAGACCCCCTCCTTCGCTGGAACGCCCATCGGTGCGCGTCCGCTTCTGATCGACTCGATGGTGTGCTCGCTCACGCCATCCCGGCGAGCAATTGGCTCGTGTTGCGCCCATTCGTACTCACAGTCCAACTCTCGCGCGACGCTGAGAATCGAGATCTCCCGGATGGTGGGTTCGAGAGGCGATCTATACCGGATATACCCCCCTACGCCGGTAGCGACCTCGGCGGCGTCGGGACTGTTGAGAAGCAGGCGAAAGATGTGGTCCACGCTGCCCCGTGTCTCGGCGATTCGGTCGTAAACGTGCCGCTTGTCCTCCGGAAGGTCGCCTCTGCTTACATAAGGCAGCTTGGCCATGAAATAACCTCTTCCGTTATTCTCGATTGTCCTTGATCTTCTCAAGCATTGTCGGCGGCAGGGGAAACACCCATCCCCTATTCGAGATAATCTCCATCCCCAGGCTGGCCGGTATCGCAACGACTATCTCCGGCTCTATGGAGAAGCGTCCGTCGAAGCCGCCCATGGCACTCCGAGCATGAACGCCGGAATAGCCCCCTGGATCGACGCCATCAACGGCAAAGGTGCTCTTGCCGCCGCCGAAGACCGACTGCCATCGAAACGAAAACCCGTTCGTCACCGGCGGTCCCGCGCTCGTCGTCCCACCACCGGGCGTTACCACCATTCCCAGCGCCTTGACCGTGTACAGAACGTCGTTGAGGTCCCCTTCCCCGCCGGCGCTCAAGCCCCAGTGAAGCCTTTTGATTTGGTGGTCGGCTGCCTCCTGTGCACCCTCAAAGCCATGTGCTATCCGGTCATCGTCGTCGTTCATCGGGTAAGTCCCGCCCGCAGAACCGGACAGGTACACTAAACCACTCTCGTGGAACACCATGTGCGCTATGTTCTGGTTGGCGAGCGATGTGACGTTCTCCTCAAACGTTCCCAGATCAATTCCCAACTCAACCAGTCGGTCGTAGACATCGAAGTCGCGGCGCAAGACATCAGGTATGGCTGCGTTGTCGTAGTGCTTGCCCATAGGTATATGTTCCTCGCTTTCGAATTGACGGCCACATAGTACCAGAAGAGACCGTTGGAGACTCTATTCGTCCCTTTCTACAGTGATCTGGAGGCACTCGCTCTCGTCGTCCTTGACCTTTGCCCACTCGGCGATACGCCATCCGACGACCCATGCAATACCCTTGGAAGTGACGATCAAGGGTACTGAGTCTCTCTGGGAGTTCGGAATCTTCTCGTCGATCATGAAGTCCTTGAGCTTCTTTGTCCCAGCCATGCCCAGCGGCTGAAACCTGTCGCCCGGCACGCGACTTCGCACGGCCAGTGACGCGCCTTCCACCGCGCATCCGAACCGTTCGACGAATCTGTCATGAGACGGCTCGCCCTCATTGCAGGGGCAGTTGGCCGAAGAAGTCTCGATGCGCTCGGTCGTGATTCGCCAACCTCCCACAGCCGTCGTTCCTGGAACGGCAAGAGGGGATGCGACTAAGGAGCCGGTGGTCGCCGCGTCGTCCCCCGCGAAAATGACTGCCGACTGCTGCTCAACAGCGAGTCGAAGACCTTCAGGCAAATGCAGCCGAGTGCCCGGCGAATCGAGGACGGCCCGTGTCACATCCTCGATATGCACTCGTTCGATGCCCTTAACGTCCCCCTTGAACTGCGAAAGTACGCGCATGACGAGATGAGTTCGCACCGCAGTATCTACTGCTCGGAACTTCTCGCGGTCGATGCGGAAAACTCCACCCTCGTCTGTCATAACCTCCGCCCATGCCGCATCCACTGCCTTGTCCACCACACCGAGCGCATCCTCGGCGTTCCTCGATAGGCGCAGGACGGCTTTGCCGAGAGCCGGATTCAACTGCCGCAGGAGTGGCAGTAACTCCAATCTAACCTTGTTCCTTGTCATCTCCGTCGAGAGGTTAGACTCATCTATGCGGGGATTGAGAGCAAGAGCCTCGCAGTTGGCTATTGTGTCTAGCTTAGCCAGGTTCAGAAGGGGGCGAAAAAGGGTAACGTCGATGCCGCCAATCTTCCGCTTGGAGGTGGACATCATCCCTCGGAGTCCCCTCAGACCGCTCCCCCTGATGACATTCATGAGCACGGTCTCGACCTGATCGTCTGACGTGTGACCAAGGGCAACCGCATCCGCCCCTGCCCTTTCGGACACTCGCGCGAGAAATCGATATCGCACCTCCCTTGCCGCTTCCTCAAGCGACATCCGGTGCTCTCGTTGGAATGCGGGTACGTCTTCGGACTCCACCGTACAGTCGATGCCGAGCTTGGCACAGGTCTGAGCTACGAACTCAGCGTCGGCAGTCGAGTCCTCGCCCCGAAGCCGATGGTCGAGGTGCGCCACCTGCAGTGCTAGACCAAGCTCTTCGCGAAGAGAATGCAGCGCATACAGCATCGCCAGCGAGTCAGGCCCGCCGGATACGGCGATGACCAACCTCTTGCCCGTCAGATGCGCGGCCTTTACCGCAGTCCTAACCTCGAGTTCAAATCGTGTGACGATGTCCGGCACGCCCATTGTTTGGCAAGTCCGGCCTTCTCAACGCCAGTCCACGGCGATGACGTTATATATCCACAGCACGGGAATCTCGAAACTAACCGCGTGGTCAGACTCTTGAAAGGCCAGATCGAGAGTCTCATCAAGATCGGTCGAGTGGAGGCGAACGCGCTCGACTGAACGCCCCTCCGGCTTTCTAACGGTTACGGGGATGCCAACCACCCGCCGCGCCAGGGTCTCGGTGACGGGAGGCACCTCGTCTTTCCCGAAGGCCTTCTGCGTCTCCGTGAGCTGCACGTCGTAGTTAATGAGGTGGACGAGGGTAGTATCCCCGTCTGCAGTTTCGGTGAGGTTCAACACGGTGGTCGTGGGCGCGTCGATCTCAATCGGCCGGTCGCTGCCCAGAACGTGCTCCAGCGCCTCGCGGAACAGTGCCAGGTCGGTGGAAATACCCTCGTACCAGAACCGTTCGTCGGGATCGCCGGGGAGGAAGGCCACCCTACCCTCACCGTACTCGCTCTTTACAATATCTGACCCTGCCTGTCCGTGATGGGCCCCGAACACGTTTGCAAGGGCGAAATCGTCGCGGATGCGGAACTTCTCGTCATACAGCGATGTCTCGGCTGTGGCGATCAGCCCACCGCCGTTCGCAACAAACCGGCGAACGGCCTCAACTTCCTCATCGCTCATGCACGCCGAGTTCGGGAGCACCAATACGCGGTATCCGTGCTCTGCGATGAGGTCTTCGTCCAATACAACGTTGAAGGGCACGTGAAGCTCCACGAGCGCCTGGGCGAGGCCGGTGAGGTTCTGGGGCAGGTCGGACCCGCCTTGAGTGACTCGGTTCGGGTAATACCAGTTGATCGTCGGCGTCGAGACGTGCAGGGCAACGTCGGCCAGCGGCTTGGCATCGACATAGAACCGCTCGTATTCCTGGAGCCAGGTGTAGTATTGACTGATGATGTCGGCCTTCAAGTGCTCGTGCGTAAAGAGCGCCGCCATGATGTGGTGCGTGGCGCCGTTGAACGCCGACGACTCCGCGAGACCGATCTTCATCTGGTCGGGCGTATGAGAGCCGGGCTTGTTCTGCCGGTACCAAATGGGCGTGTTCTTGACGCGGGAGCCATATTTCCAATCGACGACCGCGTTGATTGCGCGGGGCATTCCTCCTGACGGCGGAGACTCCAGCCGCGGCGCGCCCCGACGCTCCAGGAGAATCAGGTCTACCTTATCAGCGACGAGATGCGTCGCCGATCCCTTCGCCCCTCCTCCGCCCATCCACGGCACCGCGAGGTTCGGGTAAACGACGATGTCCGGGTTGAGTTCATGGGCGTAGTCTACGACCATGCCCATGGCATCGGCGAAGTACTCATCTCGGAAGTTGATGAAGGCCTGCCAGATAGGATCGTCCCACTTCGGCGGCCACGGCAACTCGCACTCCCAGCCCAGCTTCTCGCCGGTGTATTCACGGAAGCACTCACGGCATACGTCGCAGTAGCAGGCCCATCCAGCTGCTGCAGCCTCATCGTCGTGGAGACCTGCAAGCTCTCGCGGAACGAAGCAGTTGTCGTAGAATAGTGAGTCCGGCTCGTGCTCAACGGCCTTGGCGATAGTCTCCTTCAGGTGGTTGCGCCAGTTCGGGTTGTTCAAACAGCCCATGTACCGGTCGGGATGCCCGAGGTAGATGGCAGGCCGTCCGTCTGCGTACCGCATCAGCCACTCGCGCGACTCTGGGCGCTCGTGGAACATCGGCTTCCAATTGATGTTCGTGAGCTTCATGTAGAACGCCACGAACAGTCCCTCGTCATGGCACTGTCGCACGAACGGCTTGATGAGCCGCCAGTTCCACCGTTCCTTGTCCTCTCCGGACGTACCCGTGAAGCTCAGCAGGATGTGGTTGGCATCAAGGCGCTTGGCAATCTCGATTATCTCAGGGCTGTAGCTGTTTACGTCGTCCTTCAAGTAACGGGTATTTGCGATGGTAATCGGTCGTGGAAGGGGCACTGGAAGACCTCCAATCGGTTCATGCAGCCGTCATTGCCACTTTAGCCTAGAGAGGATTGCTCGGAGTTCGTCGCCTCAGCATATACCGTTTCTTTGTCCGTGCGCACCGTGCGGAAGCCGGGGTGCTCCGTAGTTTACAATTACCAGACTTCATTCGTCGGAGAGTTTTCGTGGACAGCATATCGCGGCCAACGACCATTGCCGAACTCCAAGCCATGGCGGAGGCGAAAATGGCCCCCGACCAGCAATTATTCGTTGCTCGGGGC
>JAPOPA010000106.1 GCA_026713145.1 Chloroflexota bacterium | reverse complement strand
GCGAAGGCCGGTATCCAGAGGGGGGCAAGGGGACCTGAGTAGTCCCCTGCACAATCGTCATACCGGCGAAGGCCGGTATCCAGAGGGGGGCAAGGGGACCTGAGTAGTCCCCTGCACAATCGTCATACCGGCGAAGGCCGGTATCCAGAGGGGGACTAGGGGATCTGAGTATTCCCCTGCAAAATCGTCATACCGGCGAAGGCCAGTATCCAGAGGGGTGGGGGATATTGGGTCGTTTTGGTTCTTCCCATTCCCCCCACGATTGCACAATTCGGTACTATACGGAGAGGTCTCCCATGGGACAGAAGCTCAAGACCGCGCTCGCCCTCGTCGGCCTCAGCGTCGTCGTAATCGTCGTCGTAGACGGACTAGGCCGCGTCGCATCGGCCGTGGACGACCGCTACTTCGGGCCTCCGGCCGACCTCCTCCTCGCCGATGACGACCTCCGAGACGGCCTGCCCGCCTACGACGGTGTCGACTACGATCCACGCACCCTTCTCGAAGAGGTGCGCAAAAGCGACCGCACCGTATACGAGCCGTACACCATCTGGAAACGCAGACCGTACCGTGGGACGTACACGACCATCGACATAACCGGGGCCCGTCGCACTGTCGGCAACTCCTCCAGCGACGACGCACTCCAAGTCTGGATGCTCGGCGGCTCCGCCGTCTGGGGCGTGGGGGCGCCCGATAGCGAGACCATTCCCAGCCATCTGGCCGCCCTGCTCAACGGCAAGCTCGGCATAGAATCCAACGTCAGGAACCTCGGAAGACGCGGCTACGTCTCGACGCAGGAGGTCATCTTCCTCATGCGAGAGCTTCAGGCCGGCCGCAGACCGGACATCGTGGTCTTCTACAACGGCGTCAACGACGCCGCGGCGGTCTCTCTCTGGCCGGAGTTCCCCGGCGCTCACGTGTCGTTCGACACCGTCCGCGACCGGTTCGAGTCGGATGGCGAGGACGACGACCTCGGATGGTTCGCGCGCTCCACCGGACTGTACAAGGCATCGCGCATAGTCCTCGACCGCGTCGAAGGTGACCCCATCGAGCGGGACGGCATCATCGTCTACGCCCACCAGGACACCGACTCGACACCGAACTACCGTTGGCTCGCCGAGCGTGGACTCGACCTCTGGCTCTTCAACGCCCGCGTCGTCGACACCCTGGCGCGGGAATACGGTTTCACGCCCCTCATGGCGTTCCAGCCCGGTCTGTGGTCGAACGGAAAGCCCCTCGACCCCTCCGAGGAATCCCTGATCGCCTCCGAGATGAATTACGCCGGTCTCCAGACCATCATGACCGTCCGCGCCGAGATGGCTACGGTCCTCGATCAGCGACTCTCGGACCCTCAAACCCCCGATTGGGTCGTGAACCTGAACGACCTCTTCGCCGACACGCCCGAGCCGGTCTATATCGACTACGTGCATGTCACCGGTCAAGGCAACGAGATCGCCGCTCAACGGATTGCTGCAGAACTGCGAGACCGGCTGTGCGCACAATCTGATGAGCGCCTGTCCGAACGCGTGTTGAATCAACTCGGCGCAGGCTGCCCGTAATAATCGTACTCCCCACAGGTGGTGAAGAATCGGGTCTTGTGCCAGGCACGATGGCAACGCTAAGGAGGCATTCGACCTTCCCATCCCCATTTGAGGTGCTGTCGCCATGACATCGGCCGACGAAGGGCAACTGAGCCAGCTCGGACGGACTTTCAAGAGGTTCTCCGAGGAGACCTATACCGGCAGTTCATCGCTTTACGCGGCCTTGTCAGGCTCCATCGCCGAAGACACTGATGTGCTGGAAATCGCCTCCTCCGCTCGCGGGCGACCCGTGCCAAACCTGTTGTTCGCAGCCGTTCACTACCTTCTTCTGAGTGGGGCCGAAAGCACTCTGTCGTCCTTCTATCCCAGCCTGAACCCCGAACCTCGCCCCAACAGTGAGTCCTATCCACACTTCCGCGAATTCTGCTTGGCTCACGAGTCCGCAGTCCGCAACCTGTTGTCCAATCGGCTGGTGCAGACCAACGAGGTAGGTCGTTGCGCCTACCTTCTGCCGGCCTTCTCGCTCATCGCCAGCGAGAATCCGGGACTCCCGTTGTCTCTCGTGGACATCGGCACAAGCGCGGAGCTGCACCTGCTCTGGGATAGGTACTCCTACGAGTACGGAAACTGCGTGGTAACCGGCGACAAGTCTTCCGGGGTGCGGATACAGGCAGAGGTGCGCGGCACTAAAATTCCGCCTATTCCAGACAGTTTCCCTCCCGTGGCGTTGCGCATCGGTCTCGACCTGAATCCGATTCGCCTGACCGACCCGGATTCGGCGCTCTGGTTGAGGGCGCTGATATGGCCGGAGCATGAACGCCGAGCGGCCCAACTCGAGGCGGCCATTGGTCTCGCCATCGACAACCCCCCGACGTTGATTGCCGGGAATGCCCTGGAGACCCTGCCGGTCGTCCTCGATCGGATACCTGCGGAATCGACCCTCTGCATCTTCCACAACTACACCCTCAACCAGTTCTCCCAAGAAGACGGAGGGCAGTTCAACTCCATACTGGATAAATTCTCGATGGACAAAGACGTACACCTGGTTTCGGGCGAAGGTCGCTGGGGACACGACTACGCCACACTTGAGTTGGTGAAGATCAAGGCCGGATGCCGGTCGAGCCGGAAGCTGGCGAACGTCGACTTCCATGGCAAGTGGCTGGAGTGGGGGGCCTAGTTCCGCCTGTAGATGCGTCGCCTCACCTTATTGTAGAAGTCTAGTCCATCCGAAAGTCATACTCCAATCGGATTAGACGAGAACTAAATCAAGTGGTAGTATTCGCCTAAGACTTACGTTGGCATATTGAATACTGGATGAATAGACCTCGGGGGATCGAACGTAACTCGCCTGTAGACCCTGTTTTTGGGGACATGAGGAGGGAGGACCCATGAAGGCGCATAACATCGTCAACCGTAGGAACCTGTCAATACTCGTAGGAGCAATCGTTCTCGCCCTGTTCGCAACGGCGTGTCCCGCCCAGGACAGCCCGATCCCCATAGGAGAGCGCGCCACGCCCACCAAGTCGCCGGCCGCGGCGGCATCGACATCGAGCGGCGGGCAGTCAAGTCAGTCGTCGGGCCCGGTCGCCACCTTCACACCGCTCCCCACGTTGGCGCCACAGGAGGCTGTTGCCACCGTGGAGGCTAGGGAGGTTGAGCACCTGGCGTCGCTGTTCGAGCCGACCGAGGGCGCGGTCAAATTCGCAGAGTGGGAAGACAAGTCGCTCCAGTTCTCGAACGCCCTGCTCGGATACATCCTCGTCTACGCCTACGACTTCCAGGTCGAACTCGTTCAACTTGAGGGTGAGGCGTACCAGGAAGCCTTCCAGAATGGTGAACTGGACGCCGTCCTCATGCTGGACAAGGACGAGGCGGGAGGCTGGTACACCACCCACATCGACGGCCAGGCCATCACGGACCTAGGCTCCGTACGCGATGGCGACGGCGACGTTCGCATCGTCGTCCACTCCGGCCTCAGCGAGCGAGCGCCGGAGGTAGTCGACTTCCTCACGAAGGCAAGACCGACGGACGAACTGATCGACGAGCTCTCGGCGGTGATCCGCGGAGGCCGCATCGGAATCAAGCCGACCACCCAGGCCATCAAGTTCCTGAAGAACCACGAAAACATCTGGAGTTCTTGGGTTCATGCGGAGGGTGTCGAAAAGGTCAAGGCTGCCATCGCGGCCGGAAAGACGAGCCTCGTCAACCGCAAGTGCATCCCCGACGGCGGTTCGGGAGGCGGCAGTCCCAACTGCGGCACTTAGTAGGTTGCCCTCGCTCGGGGAAAGGGAAACCGCTCCTCGGCTGGAGAGGTTCCGTACGGCTCGGCTCGGTTCATTAGTTCATCGGAAACGGAGGCGAGCATGGCGACACGCGTGCTTGAGCTGATCGAGGACAGACTGGATGCCGGCGCCGGCGTCTCCCTCCCCGCGGCCAACCGCATCGTCTACATCGTCGAGGGCGAGGTTCAGGTGCAGTCCGACGGCTCGTCTGAATGCATCACCCCCAACGAGGCCCGGCACTCCTCCGGCGAAGTCACCCTCCGCGCGGGCGAATCGGGAGCTAGGATCTGGCGGTGGGAACTGACTGCCGGTGGGGTTCAGGGGATGGTTAAGCTCCGTGCGGCTATTCCCATAGACGAAGACGCTGAGTACCTCATGCGCTGCGACCGCGTTGACTTCCCGCTCGGAGGCATCGCCTACACCCACACCCACCAGGGGCCGGGTATCCGATGCCTGTTCATGGGCGAGTTCGACGTGACGGTCGACGGAAGAACGAAGCACCTGCATCCGGGCGATGCCTGGTTCGAGGCCGGCCCCGACCCCGTATACGCCGAGGCGTCCAAGACCGAGCTCACCGCATTCATCCGGGTCATGGTCCTCCCCCGACGGCTACTCGGCCAGAGCTCCATTAGGTACGTCAAGGCAGAGGACGCCGACAAGCCCAAGACCCAGACATACACCGTGTTTGTCGATGAACCCATCGAGGTCTGAACGCGTGCCGAAAAACAGTGCCGTCCGACCTGAGCATAGTTACGCCCCGCCTGCGGGGCTGTACCGGCGAGTCAGTAACCGCCGAAAGGTCACCCGCAATCTCTCCCTCGCCGAGGGAGAGAAACAGAGAGGGGTTCCCGCTGTTACTTGAAAGCCTGTCGAAGGGCAGTTCTTCGCCAACAGACACAGTTCTTGGATAGCTATTGAGTGAGGATGACCATTGTCTAACCCCAATTTCACAGGCGCCCTCTACACCTACCCCTGGGATCTTTCCGACGAGGGCGTCGATGACGCACTCGACCGCATCATCGATCTCACGGGCTGCACGGAAATCCAGCTGGCCCCCAGCTACCATGTCTCCAACTACTTCCTCCCGCACAGCCCCCTGGCTCCAATCCGATTCGGCGAGAACGGCGCTATCTACTACCGCCCGGATCTCTCGCGCTACGAGGCAACCGAGCTCAAGCCCTACGTCAGCCCGACCGTGACCACGCACGACTACTTCGAGCGCCTCGTCGACGCCATCGACCGCAAGGGGCTCGTCTTCTCCGCTTGGAATGTCTACTTCTTCAATCACCAACTTACGGAGAAACACCCTGAATTCGCCAAGCACGACGCGTTTGGGATGCCCTACATCGGTCAAATCAGCCCGTCATCGAAGGACGCGCAGGAATTCGCCGTCGCCCTCACGCAGGAGATCATGGACCGCTTCAGACCCCACGCCGTCCGCGTCGAGGCGCTTCAGCGGCAGATGTGGCGTCACGGGATGCTCAAGAATAAGTTTCAGGGCGACATCACCGAGCGCTGCCAGTTCCTTCTCGGCGTCTGCTTCAATCCGGCCTCCATGCGTAACGCCGAAGAGGCCGGCATGGACGCAGAGAACTTCCGCAGGGACGTGGACGCCTGGCTGCGCGCCGAACTCGCGAGGATACCATCCGAAGATGACCTCACCATGCCCGCCGACGCCGAATGGCTGGCGAACTCCTTCGACGGTCGCTTACGAAAATACCTCGACATCCTGAACACGCACACCACCGACCTGTGGCTCCGAGTCGCCGAGGTCATCAAGAGGGGCGGGGGCAAAGTGCAGTCCGACTACCTTGCCCACGGCGTAAGGACCGACACAAACGGCCTGGAGCCTCGCATCAACAAGCATATCGACCGGCTCACCGCTGGCCTCCCCGCGTCCGATTCCGACGCGGGATCGCATATGCAAAACTACTTGGAAATGATCGCGCCGGGTGGTGAGGTGTTTGTCCCCGTAGGCCCCGGCAACATCACCGAGGCCGCGCCGCTCGTGGAGCGGACGAGAGCCGCCGCGGAAGCGGGTGCCGCGGGCGCCCTCTTCTACAACTACGGCCTCATGCGCGAAGGGGTGCTCCGCTTCGTCGGCGAAGCAATGAGGAGCGTCCCGTAGGGGGACGCAGGCTAAAGAGTAACCGAGCGGCTACTGTTCCTCCGCTACGTCCAGATTCAGCAGGAACCGATTTCCTTCGCCCACGCCCTCGAGGATCTCAACCTCATGAACGTACATGTCGTGGCTGTCGACGAGAACGGTCGTGCCCGTAGTCTCCACGGACATGCCGCTCGGCGACGTGAACTTCTTCCCTGCTTCCACCGTGTCGGTCTCTGCGTAAACCATCCGTTCTTCTCCTTGCTTTATATCCTTTGTCTATGACCGGCCCCGCGCCCTCAACCCTACACCCCATGCCACGCCGGTCAGCGCCGCGATAAGTCCGATGCGGCTGAGCGTAGCACTGGACAGCGCCCCCGCAACGAGGAATACCACCGCTCCTGCGACCGCCAGAATCCACGCCGTGCGATCAAGGGTTATCTTCATCTTCGCCCAAATATAATACCAGTCCCTGCGGCCTTGCGGTACGGTTCACTGCTGACGTGCTCCTTCAACAAGTGTAGAATAGGCGCCCATCCACCACTCCCAGGAGGGAAACCATGACTTCCAAGCCAACCATGATGTTCTACCACGACGGGCGGCATCCACTAATCTACATGTACGAGCCGCCGATGCAGGTGGCGGAGTACCAGCAGGCCGTCGACGAGCTGATCGGGACTCCCATACAGGCTATCAACTTTTGCATGGGCGACGGGCGCACCGTCCTCCACGACACCAAGGTCGGCGAGCTCTGGGGAGACAACCAGGACCGCTGGGCGCACATCATCTTCCGCCGCGCCCACCAGAACGCCAAACACCTTATCGAAACGGGCAACGACCCCCTGAAAATCGTCGCCGACCGCGCCCACGAAAAGGGCTTCGCCTTCAACCCCGTCCTCCTCGTGCAGCAGGGCAGCGGCGACCCCGAAAATGACACACGCGGCTCCACGTTCCGCTTCACCCACAAGCACCTCGATATCGGCGCTGCTGGAGACGTGCCGGAGAGCTTTAAGGGCTACCAGTGCGCCGACTTCAAGCACGACGAGATTCGGGACGAACGCTTCAACCTCATCGAAGAGACCCTGCAGAACTACGACTGCGACGGCTTCGAGCTGCAGATGAACTACCAGCCCTTCTACTTCCACCCGAACGAGGTCGAGGCCGGCATTCCCATCATGACCGACTGGATTCGCCGAGTCTCCGAGGCCGTCAAGGCCAGCGGCCCTGACCGCGACCTCATCGTCCGCATACCGGCCAGCGTCAAGGGCTGCCGCTCAGTGGGCATGGACGTCATCGACTGGATCGAGCAGGGCCTCGTCGACGTGATTATCGCGCAGGACTTCTCCGGCCCCGAGCTGTTGTCCGGCATGTCCAACTTCCGCGAGCTGGTCGAGGCCACCGAGGGCAAGGACACCCGCGTCCTCGCCGCCATCCAGAGCAACGCCGATACCGACCGTGTCAGTCAGGGCACCATCGAGATGATCCGCGCCGCCGCCACCAACTACTGGATGCAGGGCGTCGACGGCCTCTATCTCGCCCACTGGTTCGGCAACTGGCCCTACAAGGCCGACTTCTACGAAAAGCTCCGCGAGATTCCCTACCCCGAGGTCATGGAGACGAAGGACAAGATCTACTCGCTCCCGACAATCTCCGAGCGCTACCAGGACCCCGCCACCGAGCCTGGCCTGTCGATGCAGCTCACTCGCGACCTGCACGAGGGCGAGACCGAGCAGTTCACCGTCATCATCTCCGACGACCTTGAGAAGTGGGGCGCCGACGGCCGCATCCACAAGGTGTTGCTCCGCGTCCGCATCATGGGCATGACCGAGCTCGACGAGATCAGCTTCAAGCTCAACGGCAAGACCCTGCCCGACTCCTCCCTCCGCAAAATTAACGCCCTCTACCGCATGAGCGCGCCGAGGTACCGGGTCGGTTCCGGCTACTGGTTCATCTACGACCTCGACAGGGAATACTGGCCCGTCCAAGGCGACAACACCCTCGAAATCACCCACGACGTCGTCGACAAGGTCCCACTCGAACAGACCCTCGTACGGGACGTCGAGCTCGACATCCGCTACCTCATGGGCAGGAACTACCACCGCAGCCTCGTCGACGACGAGCTCGGCCCACACGAGATCACGTCGGAGTAGGGTGGGATTCACACCCCCTCTCAGGCTCTCCCCCCGCAGGGGAGGGAGAGAGATTAAATGAAAAGGCCCCGCTCACTCGAGCGGGGCCTTCCCTTTTCCTGGCCTACCCCTTCAAACCGACTACTTGCTGTCGTCGAAGAAGAAGTTGGAGTCGAGGAAGCTAACGCTGCGGTACAGGTTCGAGCGGTTCCCCGGGTGGTTCAGGTTGTCCTGGCCGTCCTCAAACGAGTAGTTCCATCCCGCGAATCCGAAGATGTCGCGGATGTGAGTCTTGGGAACGTTTCGCATGTTGTTCCGCTTGAACACGATGCCGCGCGCCACGCCCGTGAAAGCCACGGTTGGGACGTTCCATATCTGCTCGGCCACGTTCCGGTAGATCTGTTGGCCGGCCTCGGCTCGCTCGGGAGAGAACTGCGGGAACTGTCGCCCATCAAGCCAGAGCTCGGCGTTCTCCTGCAGCTTCCCGGACGGGTCCGCTGGGAAATTCGCGGAAGGAGCCAGGGGCAGGTAGCTGGAGTCGGCAACGCCGGGCGCCATGCCCTCGCTGCCGGACGTTTCGTACCACCTCCCAATCAGTTGTCCAACCGAGTGGGACCCGGACAGCGGCGAGAGTTCGCCACCCTCGAGCATCCACGGGTTGTAGTTGTAGGACGAGGCCGTGAACGAGAGATACTGCTCACCCTGCCTAGCGCGGTTTGACCCGTTTCGGACGCCCAATTCGATCCCGACCTCTTCCAGTTGCTGACGGATCAGTTCCAGCATCTGGAGTTGCTGTGGACTGTTCGTTGTGAACAGGAGTGTGAGCCGGTCACCGTCAGGCCTCAACCTGAAACCCTCGTCGTCCCTCGCCGATAGTCCAAGGCCGTCCAACATGCTATTGGACTGCGCCGTGCTCCTACGCGTGTAGAGGTCGCGCACCTCGTCGCCTGGGTACCACGGGTTGTCGGGCCGCGGTACGAAGTTCTGGACGGCCCCGAGGCCGAGGAACGACGTATCGTTGATAGCGGCGCGGTCAAGCGCGTACGAAACGGCCTGGCGGAACTCGTGGGTGCGGAACAACTCACCGAGGTAGGGGTCCTCGTTCCATGTCTGCTGGAATGCGAGACCGGCGTCGTTGCCGCCGAATGACGGCCACCGGTAGACACTGTAGTCGCCCCTCTCCATGTTGCTGATGTAAAGCGGCACGTTGGTCAGGTTGTTGTTGTACGTGATTGGCTGGTCGTTCTCACCCGACATCTTGCGGAAGACCGCGACCTCGTTGCTCTCGTTCTGGTACATCCACACGCCGTCGACATAGGGAAGCTGGTTCCCCTCGGGGTCGAACGCCCACGAGTAGTGGTTGCGGGTCAGCTTGCCGATCTCCTTGCCCTGCGCGTTCTCATCACCGACTCCGCCTACGCACATGATCCTCGCGCACGGTGTGTCCGCGCGTGACATATCGTATGTTCGATATCCCCACCAGCTGCTGAAAGCCTCGTGGCCGTCCGCGGCCATCATCTCATCGACCTTGGCCTGTCCAACCACCTCCGGCATGAACTGCGAGACGTGGTGCTTCGGGGTGAACCAGCAGAATCCGTTCACCGTGCAGATTGAACCCCTGTTCAACCGCGACTCCATGATGTTGTACACCGGGGAGTCGAACGTCAGGGTGAAGTTGAGATCGTCCACTTTGTCCCAGCGGACGGGGTTGTCGGTTACGGGGTCTCGCCATCTGACGGGGACGCTGGGCTGATATCGCGGCTCCTTGAGTGCGGTCCATGCCCACTCTATGTCGTCCATCGTAAACGGCACGCCGTCCGACCAATGCAGGCCCTCCCGCAATTGGAACGTGAGGGTCCTGCCGTCGTCGCTCCATCCCCAGTCCTTGCCGACGAACGGACGCCACGTGAAGCCGTCCGCCTCACGTTCGCCGAAGTTGGACAGCGCCTGCTCCGACAGGAAAGTGAACGTCGTGCTGAGACGGCTCACACCACCGTACACGCCGATCTGGTCGGGCGGCTGGGAGTACATGCGGTCTTCCGGCACGGGTACCCGGTCTTCGAGCGGCGGGATCACACCCTGCTTGACCAAATCAGCCGACATCGGAGACTCGAAGAACTTTGTGGGCATCGGCCCCGAATAGTGCCAGACGGGGAAGTCTCCCGGAGTCACTTCCGGAGGCTCCCACTTATGAGGGCTTGCCTCGGGACACGAGGTGACCAGGTTGCCCTCGATGTAGCAGTTGGCCGGTATATTTGGTCTGGCCGCCGCGACTGGGGCCGGCGGTGGAGGCGGAGCCGGGGCGGCTGGCGCCTGCGGAATTATCGAGGGAGCTTGGGCTGGCGCGGGTGCCGGTGCAGGGGCGGGTGCTGGAGCCGCTGCTGGCGCTGGCGCGGGTGCTGGCGCGGGTGCGGGGGCCGGTGCCGCCGTATCCGTGTCGTCATCGTCATCTGCCCCGCACGCGAATAGCCCGAAGGACAAGATCAGGAGAACTACTATGAATCCAATCACGTTACGTTTTCGCATGGGTACCTATCCTTTCTGGACACTCAATTCGAACAGTCTAGCCGAACTGCATTCCGATACCGCACTCTACGAACTGTGACTCGAACGATATCGCGCACTATATACAGTTAAGATGACATGTACAAGGTTCGCGCATTTTACGGTAGGGCAATGCCCCAATAGCCTACCGACAGGCGGAAATGTGCCTCCAATCCATAACGCTGTTAGGTGAATTCTATCGGGACGTCTGATCGCTTCGATCAAGTGGTATAAAAAAGGCCCCGCTCATACGAGCGGGGCCTTCCGTTCGCCTGGCTTAGCTCCTCGAACCGGCTACTGGGCGTCGAAGTAGTCAGCGTCCAGGAAGCTCACGCTCCTGTACTTCTGGGAGCGGTTGCCCGGGTGGTTGAGGTTGTCCTTCCCGTCTTCGAACGAGTAATTCCAGGACATGTACCCGAAGTGGTCGAGGACATGGGTCTTGGGGACGTTGCGCATGTTGTTGCGCTTGATGCCAATTCCCCTGAAGAATCCGCTGTACGCCACCATACCGTTGGTGAACATTTCCTCTGTGTGGATGCGATAGATCTGCTTGCCGAACTCGGCTCGTTCTGGCGAGAACTGTGGAGTCTGCCGGCCGTCGAGCCATATATCGGTAAGCTGCTTCAATTTCCCCGACGGGTCGGCCGGGAAGTTCTCCGTCGGCGCCAAGGGCAGGAACGATGGGTCCGACCCGGGGGCCATGCCCTCCCGGCCCTTCGACTGGTACCAGATGCCTATCAACGGCGCCTGTACGAAGCCTTGGCCGAGTGGCGCGATTACCGTGTTGTCGAGTATCCACGGATTGTACTCGTAACCCGCGCTTGCGACGGTCATGTAGTGCTCGCCTTCACGAACGCGGTTTGGCCTGTTATTCCACTTCAACTCGATGCCAACTTCCCTGAGCTGTTTGACCCACAATTCCATCTGCTTGTGCAAAAGAGACCAGTTGTAGTTTATGATCATCGTGAACCGCGTGCCGTCGGGCCTGAGCCTGAAACCCTCATCGTCCCTTTGGCTGAGTCCGAGTGCGTCCAGCATCTGGTTGGCCTTGGTGAGGTCCCGTTCGGTGTAGAGGTCCCTTATGTCATCACCCGGATAGAACGGATTGTCGGGCCGGGGAGCCCACATCTGAGGAATACCAAACCCGAGGAAGGCGACTTCGTTTATCTCGTCGCGATCGAAGGCCAGGGCCAACGCGACCCGGAAGTCCTTTGTACGCATCAGTTGGCCTAGGAACGGGTCCTCGTTCCATGTGGCGGCCAGGCCCAGGCCCGAATCGTTGCCTGCCATGGCGGGCCAGCGGTACACGCTGTAGTCGCCCCTCTCCATGTTCTGGATGTAGGAAGGCACCTCAGAAAGTACGGCGACGGCGGTGGCAGGAATGTCGTGCTCGCCCGCAAACCACCGGAAGACGGCCACCGGCCGGCTCTCCTGCCGGAACTGCTGCAAGCCGTCCATGTACGGAAGCTGGTTCCCCTCGGGGTCGAAGCCCCAGAAATAGTGGTTGCGGGTCAAGATGCCGGTGGCGTTGGGGTCGTACAGTTCGAGACACCACGCGCGGGCGCAGGGCGAATCGGGGTTGAACAATGAGTACGTCTTGGGGCCCCACCACTCATTGAAGTTCGCGGCGCCGTCTGCCGCTATCATTGCGTCGACCGTCGCCTGTCCCACGTACTCCGGCATGAACTGCGTCATCCAATGCTTCGGGGAGTACCAGCACATGGCGTTGATCCAGCAGTCGGGACCCCTGTTCGTCCGCGCCTCCATGATGTTGTACACGGGGGAGTCGAACGTGAGCGAGAAGTTCAAGTCGTCGATCTTGCTCCACTTCACGTCGTTTCCGGTAACCGGGTCACGGTACCTGACGGGGAAATCCTTTATGTACGGCGCCTGTTTCAGGTCGGTCCACGCGAACTCCACGTCCTCCATATCGAAGTCCTCGCCGTCTGACCACTTCAGGCCGTCGCGCATTGTGAGGACGAGAATGCGCCCGTCGTCTTCGAAGTGCCAGCTCTTGCCAACGAAGGGATGCCAGATGAAGCCGTCCGCTTCGCGCTCACCGAAGTTGGACAAAGCGAACTCACCCATGAACACGAAGTGCATGGTCTGTCGCCCGACACCGCCGTAGGTGCCAATCTCATCGTGGGGAGCTGAGTACATGCGGTCTTCCGGAATGGGCACCCGTTCCTCTAGTGGAGGAAGCGTACCCTCTCGTACCAGCTGGGCCGACATGGGCGACTCATAGAACTTGGTCGGGCGAACACCCTCGTATTGCCAGACCGCGAAGTCTCCCGGAGGTATGGTTGGAGCAGCCCATGTGTGCGGGCTGGCCTCCGGACACGTATTGACCTGATCTCCCTCGATGTAACAGGTTGCTGGGATGATCGGCCGCTCCGCCGGGGGTGGTGGAGGTGGCGGCGCGGCTGGTGCCGGCCTGATCATTGAGGGAGGCGCCGCCTGCGCAGGCGCGGGTGCGGGCGCAGGGGCTGGTGCTGGCGCAGGGGCTGGTGCTGGCGCTGCCGCAGGGGCTGGTGCTGGCGCAGGAGCGGGAGCTGGTGCCGGCGCCGCTGCCGGCTCGTCTTCATCGTCGGCGCCGCAGGAAACTAATATGAATGCGAGTAGCACTCCGATGACCACAACTAACGGATACTTGGCTTTCGAAATCGTTCTCATCATCGGTCCTCCTCCTCTGTCTCCACAATGGAGCTGACTCTGCGGTTGCCGACGATCAATTAACTTCGACTATGTTTGCCTTTGACTACTCTGTGGACAACTTCCTTACCTGACCGGGATCCCTCCTTGGGCTCTCATCGGACTCTGAGCCCATGCGAAATGTGGGTGACATACTAGAGACCTTTCCGGCGGATGTCAATCTGAGATTACAGATAGCCGCAGTTGTTTGGGAAAAGATGCCGACCAGTCCGACGAATCCAATCGTAAAACTAGACGAATAAGACCGTTATCGACACGCGGCTACCGCTTCAATTCGCCCTACCGCTGGCGTCGGGAGACGTCTATTCTTTGTGCGATGGGCTCAACGCGGACGGATACCTGCCATACTCGATGATGACCTCGACGCTCTCGACAGTGATGCCCGCATTCAGCCCGTGGGGCCTCTCGTCCAGTGAGACTGCCAGGACGTTCCGCCCTTTGCGCGGCCGTACCTCGGTCAGATCGAACTCCAGCACCTGCGCGCTGTAGGGACTCACACCCGGCCTGGGAGATCTGAGACACCTTTCGCCTTCGAGGGACTCTCCGTTTAACAGGATGGTCAGCCGGTCTGCGGTCACGAGTTCCCCGACGACGAGCTTGAGCGCAAGTCGGCGTATGCGACGGGCCTCCCGCTCGATATCGTCAGAGATGTGGAACGGGATCTCGTACAATTCGCCCGGATGCCCCAACGGGATCTCAAGCGGCAGGGCCGCGTGCTCGCAGCCAACCTCGTCCGCAGCTGCGTCTCGTCTACGCAGGTTGTAGTGCTTATCCCCGTTCCTGAGCGACTCGTGATCGCCCAGTTCCGTTAGCAGCGCGCGCTGCTCGGAACCGAACGGCCAGGGAAGAAAACAGGTGAGGAGTCCATCGGCCCCACGATCGAGGTAGTTGGCCGCCGCGGCGCGAACCATGCTCGTCGTCGCGAACTCTTTAGTGCGAGACCCAGTCCAGGCGTTGATGTACGGGGCCAGAGGTGGGTAGACCGACGCGTCGTTCGAGTTCGCGGCCTCCACAACCCAGTCCAACGGCAGATCGGGGTCCAGATCCAAGGGGTAGTAAAACACTGCCGGCACGACGAAATCCAACAGTCCTTGGTTGAGCCACCCCCGAACGTCAAGTCCACGGTCGAGGTTCATCTCCTCTGTGGGAAAGACCTTTGCGCCCACCGCAAGACGACCGTCCTGCTTGCTGCGCACCATCGAGGAGGTCCTGTCGACAAGCTCGGTTAGCAGCGGGATGCTCTCCCGCGCCTCCTCCCGCCGAAAAATGTCCCAAGAGGCCGGGGGTGAGGAGAAGTCCAGTTCGACGCCGTCGATCTCGTACTCGCAGACCAGTTCCTCCGTTATCGAGAAGAGGAGGTCCCTCACTTCAGGGTGCGCGAGCATATGTCCACCTTGCGCCCCCATGTGGGCGGGGTCGGTCGTGTCGAGGGGGCCCATTCGCAGGCTGGCGATGAATTCCATGTCCTTCTCGTGCGCCCGGTCAACCAGTACCTTCAGCGGGTCCAGCCCTCGCTCCATCAGCCCCTTCATGTTCTCCCACGCCCTCCAGGTAGCCGCTCCATCGAATGGGCTCCTGAACATCGCGTTCGAATACGGACCGCTTGCCGTACCTTCCACCGCGCCGAACTGATTGCCGACCTTCGTCGGGTAGAACAGCCCACCGCATGCCACGCCGTACACGAACGTGTCAATACCCGTGCCTGATACTTGGTCCACAGGATGCCAGGCCTCTTCTATCGTCATCGGCGGCTCGAATACGTACAGGTAGTAGTGGCGGGCATCATCCAGGTACATCGTCCGTCGCCTTCTCATGTCGACCTCCTAGCCTATGCGGAAGCGGATAATGCAGGGTCGATTACAACCCACTTGATGGAGTGATAAGGAAGCCCATACGCGCTCGACGGCTTCGTGAAGGACGAGTGAGAGTAGGCGACGTAGAGCTTGCCATCTCTTTCCATATTCGATGTGTAGGAACAGCCGGGCCCCGTATGGAAGGAAAAGGGGTACTCCCACTTCTCTCCCGTCCCATCGATGCTGAACATGACGTGCGAGACCTGAGGGTGTCCATAGACGCCCCGTCCGGAACTGCACGCTAGGACGCCGTTGCTCAGCAGCCGAAGATGCGGTTTTACCGCAGGCCACCCAATGGATTCAGGCTCGCTCCACGTCAGGCCCCCGTCCGTCGATCTGGACTGGTGCATTGGAGTATCGGAGCCCGTTCTCATCATACAGAGGATATCGCCGTTGGCCAGAATCTCCAGGTCCGCCTCGGCGAATCTCTGAGCGCCACCGTTTCCGCCGTCCGCCACGGAGCCGAAAGCCGTTACGTATTCGAAGCTCTCTCCACCGTCCTTGGACCGCACGATGAAGCTCGTGTGCGATTCGGAAGCTGCACCTACCTGACCTCCGAACGCGGTTAGCAGATCCCCGTTCTCCAATGTCAAAAGAGTCCCGTACAGCTCGTAGGAAGCCAGTCTCCAGGGAATGCCATGAACCTTGAAGACATCGTCCGCCAACAGCTCCCCCATCCCGGAAAACCGGCGGAGTCTGAACAGGGGGTCCTCTATTTTGGCAATCTGGTGGTACAGGCCTTTGGCCTGCGACCAACCCGAGTTCACGGGAAACACGTCGATGTACGCTATCGTGTCGTCCCTCATGTAACCCAGGATCCCCGAGGTCTGAACGTTATCGGCCATTGGGAAGCCCGGAGGGACATCCGTCCATGTCCGGCCAAAATCTTCGGAGATCGCCACGGGGCGAGTCTCGACGCCCGTGTGTCTGCCCTCGCCATAGGCGAGTACCAGGCGGTCTCCTTCGAGCTCGATGATGCGCGGGAAGTTCAGAATCTCGTCCGACTTGAGCAAGACCTCGCTTCTCTCTACGGAGATCTTCAAGTCCTGCCCATCGCTGGAATAGAGCGCGCCTCGCAGCATGGCTGCCTCCTCTCCAAGTGACTCTCTCAAGATCTGAGTCGGTGCCAACGACCAATGCCTATGGTACCACTACCTGATGGGAAAGAACTTCCCCCGGCACTTCGACGACGAACTCTGTCATTCAAGCTCACGCCGAAGAAGTACTCAGTCAACTGAATATGATAATCAGGCAGATTCCGATTTACCCCCTCTCCCGCCGTGGGAGGGAGCTTGCCCCGTACTCGATACGGGGGCTATAGCCTTCCCCGTACTTGATTCGGGGGTGAGGGTGTCTTGAGTAACCTGCCAAAATCATATGGAAGCGGTAATGGATGGATACCGATTCAAAAGGCCCAGCTCACCCTACCTTCGGAAGTACCTGACAGGCCTGCACTTGTTCGATGTCGTCAAAATCCGTCCGCTTGCCGCGTTCGTAGTATTCATCGACGGGGTTGAAGATAGGCACCCCTCGAAACAGTTGAACCCGGAGGAACGGAGTGCGGATTTCGTTTTGAGTGGCTTGTCAGGCGTCGCTCTGAAGGTTGGCAAATTTCACATGCTCTACGGAGGTTTGTGGCACGTTGACCGCGCTGAAAGGGCTATGATAGAGTCGCTCGAAAGCAAGTTACGGATCTGAAGTTTGGTAAGTGACAGGCCCCTTTATAAACAGGAGGACTCGAATGGCAAATCGGAAGCTTATACTATTTCTAGTCGCTGGTCTTGTGCTGGCGTTGGCGCTTGTTGCTTGTAGCAGCGGCGACGACGATGACAGCGGATCAACGGCCGCACCGGCCCCCGCCCCTGCACCGGCCCCCGCGCCTGCAGCAGGGCCCGCACCGGCCCCCGCGCCTGCCCCTGCTCCGGCTGCCGCGCCGGTGACTCAGGCCCCTGCGCCTGCGCCTGCAGCTGCTGCAGCCCCCGCCCCGGCACCGGCGCCCGCGGCCTCTATGGGTCCCGGACCATCGGTACCAGCAACCTGTGTAATCTTGGGCGACGTGGTCACCGACTGCCCGCTCCGCAGCCCGCACGATTGGAAGCCTGCCAAGCAGCAGGTACCGGGCGAGGTCTGGGTATTCCAGGACTACGACGGTCCCCGACCGACGCAGTTCTTCGAGTCCCCGCACTCGGCACAGCTGGTCAAGGCTGGCGAGATTCCTCCCCTCATGGAGCGGCTTCCCGTTCCTGAGGACGTAGAGGTTATCGCAGGCCCCGACGGCATCGGCGAGTACGGAGGGTTCTACCAGCAGACTCAGCCTCACTCCTATATCGGAGAGTGGATTCTCGCCAGCTGGAACCGGCGAGACTCCCTCGGGGGCCTGAAGTGGTTCCCGTGGATCGGCAAGGGCTGGGAAGTCAGCGATGACGGAACGCTCTGGACGTTCACGATGCGCGAAGGCCTCAAGTGGAGCGACGGTCACCCGCTTGACATGGAATCGGTAGAGTTCGGTTGGGAAATCAACCTCAACCCCGCCCTCTTCGGAGGTCCGCTACCGTTGTGGGCCAGCGACCCGGTAACGCAGAACCCGCCCAAGTTCTCGGTCGTCGACGACCTTACTTGGACGCTGCAGTATGACTCCCCGATCTTCACGATCATGGAGTCCCGGTCGACGCCGAGCACGCTGTGCTCGCCCGGTCGCGTGTGCATGGTCTGGCACCCGCGGATGAAGAGTCTCTACCCGCAGTACGCGGGACAGGCTGCCGTCGACAAGCTCATCTCCGATGGCGACTACGCCGATCTTCTAGACATGCTCAGAGGCGAGCTGGCCTTCTGGGAGAACATCGACAGCAACCCCTGCGCCGCTCCCTATTGCAACGTCGCGGAGACCGACGCACAGGGTCTGTTCATGAAGAACCAGTATCACTGGTTCGTCGACCCTGAGGGCAACCAGATCCCCTACACCGACGGCGCTGTGATGACCAAGCAGGAGAGCCAGGAAGTCATCAAGTTCCGCGCCATGGCCGGTGAAGAAGACGGACGAACGTCTTCGTTCCTGCCCGGTGAAATCCCGCTCTACATCCAGAACATGGAGCGCGGCGACTACTCGATCTACCACTGGCCGAGCAGCGGCGGCGCCGACCTGAGCACGACGATGCAGCAGACCTACAACGTGGATCCACGTATCGGCGAACTCGTCCGAACGCGGGACTTCCGCCTGGCCCTGTCTGCTACCGTCGACAAGGAAGTACTCAACGACCTCGTCCTCTCGGGCGTAGGCGTGGTGCAGAACCGCGTCCCGCGCCCGAACAACCCGTACTATCCGGGCGACGAGTACCGCATGGTCCACATGGGGAAGTACCTCGGTAAAGCCAACGAGTTGCTGGACGCGCTTGGACTGCACGCAAAGGATGCAGATGGGTTCCGTATCCACAAGGACGGCTCGGGCACGATCGAGATGAAACTCACGATCGCCGATAACCCCGCAGTCCAGCAGGCCGCTGAGATCCTCAAGGCCGGCTGGCAGAGCGTCGGCATCAAGACCACAGTCAATACCGGGCACTATTCACTAACGCGCGACAGCAAGGAGACTTCGACCATCGCGCGTGACTACTCGGCCTACCAGTACAACCCCTGGATGGTCCAGTGGACGAGCCTCGCGCCCTTGGCGAGTGGTAGCGACCTTGCCGGCGAGATAGGCAGGTGGTACTCCACTCGAGGTGAAGAGGGTATGGCCCCCACGGGCGGCGATCCCGCTTGGCTCCCGCTTGCGGCCCCGGGCGAGTTCCCGGCCGATGCCGGCGGCAAGCTTATGCGACAGTCCGAGCTCTGGATCGAAGGCCTAGGCGTCAGCAACCTCGACCCCCGCAGAGTCGAGATGGGCAAGGAATTGTTCGCGACCAACGCCGACGAGCTCTGGGCGCTGAACTGCTGCGCCTACTCCGGCGTGTTCCGCGGTGTCTACCTCACCAGGAACAACTTCCGCAACAAGCCGATTACCCACGAGCGCGACCACAACGGCTTCACCGCCTGGGCGCGCTTCTTCGAGGATGGCTTGGACAACTTCCACAACCCGGGCAACCGGTCGAAGTACTGCGGCAGCTGGGCATTCGTCCAGGGTGGCAGCCCGTACGACAAGTGCACCAAGACCCTCTGGTAGAAACCAGTCGGACAAGACTAGGCACATAGCCTGAAGTAACAGGCCCGTCGGATCCCGGCGGGCCTGTTTTCTTGTGTTCTACAATGCAAAGCGGAACTCGTTTCGGGACCACCACACCACAGTCTATGGACAGATACGGCGTAGACGTAACCTTTCTGGATTCCTGCGAAAAAGGCGGGAACATCCCCACACCGTCATTCCTGCGAAAGCAGGAATCCATCCCCGGTCTCCCTCACACACCAAGTGACGACAAGAACCGTTCCGCAATACGGTGAATCCTCAAGGCCCTTGTGAAAATTCCCTGCGTGTACATCCTTGCAAGCAAACCGAATGGCACCCTGTATATTGGCGTGACATCGAACCTCACCCAACGAGTCTGGCAGCACAAGAATGACCTTGTTGAGGGATTCACGAAGCGTTACGGCGTTCAAGGACTGGTCTGGTATGAGGTTCATGAATCTATGGAAAGCGCCATCGCGAGAGAGAAAATGTTGAAGAGGTGGAAACGAGCGTGGAAGATCGAGTTGATTGATAAGGACAATCCAACATGGTCGGATCTGTATAACACGCTGGGTTGAAGTGGATTCCTGCTTTCGCAGGAATGACGGTCCTCCACTCCCGTTTACTCTAATCCTGTTGGCGGATTGTAGCGCCCAGATCACCAACTCCTCACACGCATTCTCCCGCTATTGCCATGTCCGACCGACCGACGTACCATTAGCGGCGCAAATCAAGACTCCATTCGGAGGTTTCGCCACTTGCTTTCAGAAGGCCAGGTTGCACACTTCGAAACGTTCGGGTTCCTTTTCATCCCTCAGCTATTCTCCACCGATGAAGTATCGGACATTACCGAGTCCGCGGACCAACTTTGGCTCAATCTCCGCGACGGCCAACCCCTGGACCCCGAACAGGGCCAGGGCGAAGGCAGGTTCGTCGAGCGGGACGCCGCCCTTACGAAGATGGTCACCGACGACCGCATCTTCGAGGCCGCCGAGAGCATCCTCGGCCCCGGCTTCATCTGGGCCGGCTCCGAGGGCAACGTCACCGTCAACTCCGAACACCCCTGGCACCCCGACCGTCCCGGCGATCACGACGAGGTCTCCTACACCCGCCTCAAGGTCAATCTGTACCTCGACCCGATAACTGAGGAAAACGGCTGCCTGCGCGTCATTCCCGGCTCACACCGCATGCCCCTCCACCAGGACATCGAGCCCGACTCCCGGCACCAGCGGCGCGGACTCCCCGTTCGCCCCTTCGAAGTTCCCGGCCCGAACATGCCGAGCGTCTCCCTCGAATCCAACCCCGGCGACGCCATCTTCTTCAACCAGAGCATCTGGCACGCCATCTTCAACGGCTGGGCCGGAAGACGCTATATCGCCCTCAAGTTCGCCGCCCGGCCACAGACCGACAACCATATTGCCTCCCTCCGCCACTATGCCGGGAACATATTCGACCCCGATCCGGGCTGGCTCGCCAGCGACGACGCTAGGATCCGCTCCATGGTCGGCGACCTTCCCGTCTTCGGTGCCAAGAAGGTCCACGAATTCGTGCAATTCCGTGACGATTCCCCAAACAGGACAAACTGACGCCGTTCCGTCCCAACCGCGACCCGTAAACCCCCGACATCTCCGAAGGAGCGCGCCATGACAACCTTCCCCCACCCCATTCCGGCCGGCAACTCGGGAGACGGCTCACCTCTCGTGCTCGGCGATGAAAACATCATCGGCGACCTCTTTGCCGGCGGTTCCGCCGTGAGAGTCCTGGATTGGGACGCCGACGGAGAGCCCGAGGTCGTTGTCACCGGCGGCAACGGCGATATCTATAGCTACAAGTTCATCGGCGAGATAGCCGACGGAACACCGATAGTCGATCGCGGCCTCCGATGGGGCGTGGTGTCCCGAGCCCTCCACCGAAACGAGAAGGACAAGGGACTCGTCGGCACTGTCGTCGCAGCCGCGGACTTCGACGGCGACGGGCAGATCGAAGTCATCCTCGCCCCGAGGGGTTACTCACAAAAGTCCGTAACGGCCATTTCGGTAGAAAACGGCCCTCCCGCGACTCGCGACGAAGGACGGCCCATAACCCTCAAGGGACGGGAAGGGGACGGCGGTTTCGGAAGGGGGGCCACGGTCGCACTCGACTGGAACGGCGATGGAGTCGTCGATCTCGTAGTTCTCGAGACCGAAGACGGCGTAATGTGGGCCAAGAGCCCGGAAGGCATCGTCCCCGAGGACCAGCGCGACCGCTATGACAAAGACGGCAGGTGGTTCTCGAAGTTTGGCACGGCATCCCTGCACCTCTATCGCAACACGAGCAGCAACGGCAATATCGAGTTCACCTATGCGGGCAGGGTCGATG